>CAYNCR010000383.1:0-2501 GCA_964395575.1 uncultured Desulfohalobiaceae bacterium | reverse complement strand
ACAGCTTCGCTTTCCTTCGGAGTTTAACGGGATAAATGTTTAACAGGAGGGCGAGCACGAAAGGGTTGGACGGCAGAGGTCAGGCACGGAAAATAGAGGGAAGGGACATTTCTTATACGACTTCGCCAAGCCGGTTCGTCCGGTCTCCATGCCCGAGTAAGAGGCCCTCTATGGAAATATCCTCGTTCAGCTCATCCCAATGGATACCTCTTGAGCTTAGCTCGAAATCAGCAAGCTGTTCGGGTGAGGCGTTCATCAGGCGAGGGAACCAAGCCAAAGGCACACCCAGTGTTCGGCCGTCACTTAGCTCAACCCATAGCTGGTCCCGACCTATTTCAACTGTCTTGGGTGAGATGTTCATGCCAGTCTTTCTCCAAAAATTCTTGATAGTTATTGATTAAGACTGAGATGCGCCGCAAAGAAGGGGCATTGAATCCATCGTTACGGGCCAACCGTACCTGAGGGGTCAGCCAGAACTTTGCCTCTTCGCCAGCCTTTCTGACGTGAATATGGGCTGGTTCCTGTGGATCTCCCTCATTGGAGTAGAAAAAGAACTTAAAACCTTCCAGACGAAGCACTACAGGCATTATTCACTCCAAAATGTAACCCTAATTAACTTTATATATCCTCTCCAAGCTCCGGTCAATAGATTGGAATACGGAAAAGGCGACAGACGCAAGATGCGGCGGCGTCAAACGTCAGACACGAGCCCACGGAACACCCCTTACCCAGAATGCGCATAGCCTGATCTGGGTAGACCTGGTCCTGGACCGCGCCCCCTGGGTCCGCGTCTACCGCGCCAAGTAGACCGCGGAAGAGAAGGAAGAGGCTGCCCACGAAATACCCCGTTAAACCCTGCTTCGCAGGAACCCTTCGGGTTGTTTAACGGGGCAGGCCCCGTGAAACTCTGTTTCGCAGGAAGCGTGCGCTTCCCAGTTAAACAGCTTCGCTTTCCTTCGGAGTTTAACAGGGCGAGCACGAAAAGGCACGAAAGACAGAAAGAAGAGGGCTGCCCGCGAATCACGCGAATAAGCGCGAATAAAAAAATCTTCGGGCTCTGCGATGAGCAGAGCCACAAGTTTGATTCATTCGCGAGATTCGCGGGCTGAGCTCTTTTCCAGGGGCTCTGGCATAAAGAATTTGACGCAGGAAAGGTTTCCTTATATCCTTACAGTAAGGAAAATTGAAATACAGGGGCAGAGGTCATGCTGGTGAAAATCACTTCCAAAAATCAAATCACCATCCCCAAAAAGCTTGCGGACAAGCTGGGGAAGGTCGAGTACCTGGACGTGGAGTACCGGGAGGGCTCGCTCGTTCTGAAACCGGTTCACACCTACGGAACCGATCTGGAAACGATCCGCTCCAAGATGGAGAAGCTGGGCCTTGGACCGGATGCTGTTCAAGAAGCCGTGGAGTGGGCGAGATCCAAGTAATGGATGTCGTTGTCGACACCAACGTGGTGATTTCCGGTCTGCTTTTCAAAGGGGTTCCGGGCAGGATTGTCGCCCTGTGGCGGACAGGGGCAATCACGCCGTACGCCAGTAGCGAAATCCTAGACGAATACATTCGGGTCTTGGCCTATCCCAAGTTCCAGCTCTCGCAACAGGAGATCGAATATCTCCTGTATCGCGAGATTCTCCCCTATTTCGAGACAGTGATTCCCTCGACCCATGAGCCTATCGTTTCAAGCGATCCCGCCGATGACAAGTTTATACACTGCGCCCTGGCCGGATCGATTGAAACAATCATCTCCGAAGACAGCCACCTTCTGGACCTGGGGAAGTATAAGTCCATCTGCATCATGCATCCTGCCGATTTCCTGCAAGGATCTGGATTGTTCTTGGAATGATAAAGATAAATGCCCACGGAATAATACGGAAGGAGTTGTGAATGCTTCATGCAGCATGCTCCATGTATTACTGTTCCCCTTCCGTGTCATTCCGTGGGCTGTTTTTTCTCTTGTTTTCGTGCTTTTTCGTGCTTGCCCCGTGAAATCCTCTTCCATTTCACTGGGGTCATTTCGTGGGTTCATTCTGGATACCATGCGCGGAGGAAGGCGATGCGGGAGATCATTACCCTGAGCTCGGGTCGGCGGGAAGAGCTGGTGGATATTACGGACAAAGTCGAGGAAGCGGTGCGGCAAAGCGGGATCGAGAACGGACTTGTCTCCCTGTACGCCCACGGCGCAACTGCCGCGCTCATGATCCAGGAGGGATGGGACGACAGCGTGGGAACGGACATGGTCCAGCTCCTGCGCCGCGTGATCCCCAGAGGCGTCTGGCTCCACGACGCCCAGGACGGGAACGCGGACGCCCACCTCAAGGCCGGGATCGTGGGGCCCTCGGAGACGATTCCCCTCATGGAGGGCAGGCTGGGGCTATCCCGCTGGCAGGACATCTTTTTCTGCGAGTTCGACGGCCCGCGCAGGGAGCGCCGCGTGATCTGTACCGTGCTGCCGGCCTGACGGCCAGGCGATCCGCATGGAGGAACCGCCAAGACAG
>CAYNCR010000382.1:0-2502 GCA_964395575.1 uncultured Desulfohalobiaceae bacterium | reverse complement strand
GAAGCAGGATTCAAATGGTGTGAATGATGATGATTGGAGGGAATCAATTCCACCTCAGGCGGTACCAACAAAGCCAAGGTGTATTATGAAACCCAGCGAAGCGCTCCACCCGCCTTCGCCTCGCGATAATTCCCCCAATAAATCAGCAAGTTAAACGCATTTTCATACAAAAAAAGGCGCGGCGAGTCGCGGGCTCAGCGCCTTCTGGACAGGGCCACGCGCAGGCTGGCCACCAAGCGGTTAAAGGAGCGCGTGAGCAGGCCGATCTCGTCCCTGCGTTTCTCCGGCAGCTCCTCCAGATTGGTCTTGCCCTGGCTGATCTGATTGGCCAGACGGGTCAGATCGTTGATGGGACGCGTGATCCATCGCCCCACGTAGAGGCTGATCCATATGGTGATCAACAGGACCACCGCCCAGAGGGCCAGAACATTGGTGCGGATCCTCTTCACCGGATCCATGACCTCCGCCCGGGAGCTCACAATGGCCAAGCTCGCCCGTATGGTGGGAAGATAGGTGTAGGCGATGAGCTTCTCGCCCCCTTCCCGGGAAAAGGTCTCGAATCCTGTGCGGCCCTGCACCATGTCCTCCACGATACTATTGAATTCGGGGTTCTCCGTCTCCAGGAGGTTGTCCGTGGAATAGCGCTCGTCCCAGCTGATCTCCTCGGCCACCATGCCGGGCTGCACCAGGGCCTCGCCCTTATGGTTCACCAGGAAGGCGTAGTCCGCGTATTCAAGGTCCAGGTTGAGCATGTCCCGCTCAATAGTCTGCAGAAGGACGTCGAAGCCGACCACGCCGAGAAGCTCGCCCTTACGGCCCTGGACGGGGGCGGCACAGGTCACCACGAGGTCCTTGCTGTTCGCGTCCACATAGGGATCGCTCCAGACAACCCTCCTCTGCTCCGCCGCCTTGGTGTACCATGGCCTCTGGGTGGGCACGAATCCCTCCAGCTCCCTGATATTTTGCAGAGCCGACTCTTGGTGCAGGACCAGCAGATCGTTGGCCGAGCCGTAGTAGGCCAGACTGAGGAATTGATTCTCCGTGGCCAGGCTCTGCAGGGTCTCGCCCACCCGCTGCATCAGGAGACGCTCCCTGCCGTAGCGCCGTCTGGATGCGGAGTTGCCGTAGCTGTTCCCGTCCCAGGGCAAAAGGACCGGGAAGCCCAGTTCCGGGCCACTCGCGCCGCGATCATAGAGACGGCTGACATGGTCGGCCACGCCTCTGGCCTCGTCGCTGATCCGATCGAATATTGCGGAATACTGGCGGGATTTCTCCGTGACCATGCGTTTCAGGTGCGTTTCGGTCTGGCCGGTAAGCGTCGCCCGGCTGAAGTAGCTCACGATCAGCCCGGTCGCGCTGAGCGCACCGACCATGAGCAGGACGATGATTGCGGTGAGCTTGCTCTTGAGGGACCATCCCTCTATCCGCATCCCCTCGTCGGATTCCCGACCGCCGGGCTCCTGGACCTCCTCGCCTTGGGAGCCTTCTTCCGCCGCCGACTCCTCTCCGCCAGTGGGCCTGGTCACCGTGAACAACTGCCGGCAGTGCTTGCACCGGACCTTGACCCGGTTTCCCTGGATCATGGAAAAGTCCACTTTGAGCTTCTTCCCGCAGTGCTGACAGCTCACGATCATAGGGCTCGCTCCGGCTCGTGTTGCGTTTCTGGCCCATCACAGGGAAAAGCGAAGATCCCGGGATGCACTTAACGGCCTGCTGAAGGGGTCTGTTATTCGGTCTTCGTTGATTGGCCGGGATTCTCAAGCATGTGAACCGCCAAGGCGAGGAGAACGCGAAAAAGCCCGACACTCGCCTTGATGAATCGGACATTTCTTACAGGGCCCTAGGTAAACTGCTCCACGATATCCTGCATGCTCCTGCGGAACCGCTTTTTCTTCTCCGGGGAGGAGATCTCCCGGGTCAGATTATCCACCAGCTCCGCGGCTCTGCGGCAGGGAAAGTGCTGCTTGCTCTCCCCCATGGCCTGGATGGTGTCATTGATGAGCATGGTGGTCACCGGGCCCAGATATTCGGCGAGACGCTCCTCCAGGATGGCAAAAAAGCGGGAGCTCAGCGCCTGCTCCTTATCCTTGGCCAAGCTGAGCAGGTTGTTCTCCTGGAGCTTGACCAGGTTCTGCCGGATTTCGCCCCACCCCATCCCGAGAACCTCTGCCACATCCGCCACATCGCGCTCCCCGTCCAGGGCGGCCAGCACCTGAAGCATGCTCGAGCTCAGACGCAGCTGGCCCATGTCCTTATCGATATTGGGACGCAGGATCATTCGGGAAATGTCCCCACGGGTTAAATCCATAGCACCTGCCTGACCCTCGTATTTCCCGTGCTTCAAGAAAAGTCCTGAATGGGGAGCCCGGGTGCTGCAAACAGCTCGTGTTATGCCATGTGTGTATTATCCCCACGGATAACCGCAGGATTACCCGCACAGGAATACAGCTACTGGGTTTCCGTGAAGGGATTGTATCCCAGGGCGTTGATCTGGGCCACAAA
>CAYNCR010000381.1:0-2513 GCA_964395575.1 uncultured Desulfohalobiaceae bacterium | reverse complement strand
CGTCTAAACAACCCCATCTTTCGCTTCCCGCCCAGTATGGTATAGGTCTCCAAAAAACAAGGAGGCCTGTATGCGAGAAAAGCCCGCCCAGACTCAAGCGGAGTCACCTACCGATCTTCACCAGTACTGGTCCGAGCATATCAGCAGGTGGAAAGAGACAAGCCTGAGCAAGGCCGAGTACTGCCGCCAAAACGGCCTGACCAAGCACTGCTTTCATTACTGGTTCCATAAGCTGGAGCGCTCTCCAGAGGCTCCTCCCACTGTGGTGCCCGTGTCCTTTCCGCTCCAGGATCCTCCCCCTGAGCACAAGACGGCACTGTCCATCAAAGTCGGCTCCAGGTTCGAGGTCACCATCCAGGGCGACTTCCATCAGCCAGTACTGGAGAAGCTGATTCGGACCCTGGAGGGCATGGCATGATCCTGGAAAACAGTCAGGCAAAGGTTTATCTGGTCGCCGGTTATACTGACATGCGCAAGGCCATAGGTGGACTCTCCGTTATGGTCCAGGCTCAAATGGACATGGATCCGTTTTCCGGGCACCTTTTTGTCTTCTGCAATCGCAAGCAAGACATCGTCAAAATACTGTACTGGGATGTCAACGGATTTTGTTTGTGGCAGAAAAAGCTGGAAAAAGGTTCCTTCAAGTGGCCGCACTCAAAAGAAGAGGTTATGTGTCTGGAAAGAAGACAACTTGTTTGGCTTCTAGACGGTCTGGACTTAGTAAAGATTGAGGGACATCAAAGTTTGCAGTATAGCACTTTATTTTAAAATTATACCGCATTTCCCTTGCTATTTTTTGGAGATTGGTGTAAAGAGATAGACAGCCATGGACAACAACAATCTTCCAAACGATAAAGAAGCTCTCAAGAGCATCATTGCCGATTATCAGGAGCAGATATCTTACTTAGAGGAAAAGATATCCTACCTGCAAAAGGTAATATTCAGCTCAACATCCGAAAAGAAAAAAGAAGCACAGCATCCGCAAAACCACCTTCTCTTGCCCGGGCTTGAGGAACAACAGCCCGAAAAAGTAGAGCCTGTCAAAGTCACCATCCCTGAGCACACCCGCAAAAAGCGGGGTAGAAAGCCCCTGCCCCAGGATCTGCCAAGGGAAGACATCGTCCACGACCTTTCCGAAGAGGAAAAGACCTGTCCTTGTGGCACATCCATGGCCTGCATTGGCCAGGAAGTCAGCGAAAAGCTCGACTACGTCCCGGCGAAGCTAAGAGTAGAGCGCCATATCCGGCTCAAATACGCCTGCCGGGAGTGCGAGGGGGTGGAGAGCGACCAGGGTGCGGTCAAGATCGCTCCCATGCCTGCCCAGATCATTCCCCAGGGTATCGTCACTCCGGGTCTGCTTGCTCATATCCTGGTGGCCAAGTTCGTGGACGCTCTCCCCTTTTACCGCCAGGGAAGCCAGTTCGCCAGGCTGGGCATCGAGCTTTCCCGTTCCACTATGGTCTCCTGGGCCATGTCCGTGGCCAAGGCTTGCGAGCCTCTGCTCGGGCTGTTCAAGGAAGAGCTTCTGGCCCACAATATCCTGAACATCGATGAAACAACCGTGCAGGTTCTGCAGGAAGAAAACAGGGCTGCTTCCACCCAATCCTACATGTGGGCCTTTCTGGGCGGACAGCAGGATCGGCCCACGGTTCTCTTTGAGTACCACCCCACCCGCGGAGGTCAGGCTCTGGATTTCCTGCAGGACTTTACCGGCACCATCCAGACAGACGGGTACGTCAGCTACAACGCCCTGGGCGAGCGGGCCGGGATCATCCATGTGGGATGCCTCGCCCATATACGCCGCAAGTTCATGGATGTGCTCAAGATCTCCAAACGGGAAAGAACCAAAGGCGGCACAGCCCAGGAAATCGTGAACCTGATTGGGCAAATCTACAAGGTGGAGAAGGAGCTGGCCCTGCAAAAGCTGGAGCCGGATCGGATCAAAGAGGAGCGGCAAGAACAGATCGTTCCTATCCTCGATACAATCAAGGCCATTCTCGACCAAAGGGCAGCCACAACACCACCCAAAAGCCAGCTGGGCAAGGCCATCGCCTATGCCTTGAACCAATGGGACAGGGTGGTCCGGTATACCGAGGACGGTCGGCTCAGGCCGGACAACAACCTGGTGGAGAACGCCATCCGTCCCATAGCCCTTGGCCGGAAGAACTGGCTGTTCGCCGGGCATCCCAATGGAGCCAAGGCCGGAGCCTTGTTCTTCTCCCTGATCGAAACGGCCAAGCGAAACAATCTGGAGCCATACGCCTATCTGCGCTACCTCTTTGAGCAGCTGCCCCTGGCCAAGGACAAAGAGGAAGTCAGACAGCTCATGCCCCAGCACATCGATCCCGCCCTCATCCCTTCGCTAACTGCCACAGCTTAACCTCCCGTCATACAAGGCTTGCTTGGAGTTCCAAGCAAGCCTTATCATGTCCTGCCACCTCGCGGTAGATGCACCTAATTGGACGCTTACCGAAAAAGACCAAAAAAAGACGCCATGAAAAAACTCATGACGT
>CAYNCR010000380.1:0-2513 GCA_964395575.1 uncultured Desulfohalobiaceae bacterium | reverse complement strand
AACGTGGGCAACACCGCAGTGGCCGCGCTAATCGGGGCAGGGGGGTTGGGGGTGTTCATTTTCCAGGGACTGGGTCAGTCAGCCCTGGATCTGATCATGCTCGGGGCGGTCCCCACCATTCTTCTCGCAGTCGGCGTGGACGCCCTTTTCCAGGTCTTGATTCGCCTTGTAACTCCGAGGGGGCTCCAATGATCGAGCTGCGGGAGGTGAATAAATTCTTCGGAGACGCTCCGGCGGTGCTGGACTTCAGCCTGACCGTGGATAAGGCCGAGTTCTGCTGCCTTATAGGGCCCTCAGGGTGCGGCAAGACGACCACCCTCAAGATGATCAACCGCATGATCGAATCGACAAGCGGGTCCATCCAGGTGGATGGTCGCGGGATCACGGAGTTCAGGCCCCATGAGCTCAGAAGATCCATGGGGTACGTCATCCAGAATATCGGCCTCTTCCCACACATGACCGTGATGGAGAATATCTGCGTCGTGCCCAGGCTGCTCAAATGGGACCGGGCAAGGGCCGAGTCCAGGGCCAAAGAGCTTTTGGAGCTCTTCGACATGTCCCCGGACACTTTCAAGGATAAGTACCCCGGGGAGCTTTCCGGGGGACAGGCCCAGCGAACCGGAGTGGCCCGGGCCCTGGCCGGTGATCCCGACATCCTGCTCATGGACGAGCCATTCGGGGCCCTGGATCCCATAAGCAGGGCCAATCTCCAGCAACAGTTTGCGAGGATCCAGAGCGAGCTGCGGAAGACCGTTGTTTTCGTCACTCACGACGTGGACGAGGCGGTCCGGCTCGCGTCCCGAATCGTGTTGATGCGGGACGGTCGCATGGTGCAGACGGATTATCCCGAAAGGATGCTTTCCATTCCGGGGAATCCATTCGTGGAGCGGTTCCTCGGCTCGGAGCGATCCCTGAAGCGCCTGTCTCGTCTTCGGGTGAGCGACGCCATGCGGGCTTTTTCTCGAGGGGCCCTCGGTGTAGACAAGGTCCGACAGAATTGCGCCACGGGTATTGACGGCATTGCCGTCCCGGATAATCCGGGGCCGTCGGGACCAAAGTCCGAGAGCCCTCCAGCCGGACAGGCCGATGAACCGGCCCTCGATCCGGGAGTGGACCTCAGGCATGCCCTGGCCCTCCTCCTCCAGCACAGGAAAGAGCGCCTCCCGGTGCGTGACGGAAACGGGCAAGTACTCGGCGAGCTCAATCTCCACGATCTCCTCGGTGTCTGATCCATGTCCCCTCGATCCGCTTTCTTGACCGGTAAGCTCATGCTGCTTGTGGCCCTCTTTCTCCTGCTCATCGGGAGCCCTTCCGTATGGCAGGCCCTTTTCCGGCCGGTATTCCCCCAATTGGAGGAGCTGGTCTACAGCCGGGCTCCCCTATGGGAGCTTGTGGTCCAGCACGCGAACATGGTGGCCGTCTCCAGTCTTCTGGCCACGCTCATCGGCACAGGGCTGGGCATTTTCGTGACCCGAAGGCGGGGCAGGGAATTCCTTCCTGTGGTCAACAGCCTGGTCTCCATAGGGCAGACCTTTCCTCCGGTCGCGGTGCTCGCCGTCGCCGTCCCCGCAGTGGGGTTTGGATACAGGCCGACAATCATCGCCCTTTTTCTCTATGGGCTGTTGCCTATCGTGCGGAACACCATCTCCGGACTGGAGTCAGTGCGACGGGAGGTCCTCGAGGCCGCTCAGGGAATGGGGCTGACGCCCTTTCAGACGCTCATACGTGTTGAGCTTCCCCTGGCGCTGAAAGTGATCATGGCCGGGATCCGGACATCCGTGGTCATCAATATCGGAACCGCTACCATCGGTGCGACAATCGGCGCCGGAGGATTGGGAGCCCCGATTATTGCCGGACTCAACAGCGACAATCCGGCCTTTATCCTGCAGGGGGCCGTATTGTCCGGCCTTTTTGCGATCCTGACGGATACGGGGCTGGACAGCGCCGAGCGGAGAAGCGCCCGCTTTGCCGCCAAATGATTTCAGACCGATGTCTCCTTTCCCAGTTGTTGAATTGTTTCGTGAAAGTGTTGGGCGCGGGAAGACGAGGATGGGCGCTGAAACCGAATTTCATAGAGAGGCGCGCCCTTGTAGTCCGCGATATGGGGATCTTGCCGGTAGCGACCGTGTGGTTCGCGATGCCACGTGTTTGTGGAGAACCACCGGTGTCTCGCGGGCATAATTCGCTCAGCGTGTGCCCCTCCCGGCACTGGACGCCGAGATGAAACACAGGCATCAGCGCAATTCCCTACTTGCCCTGTTGAATGCAGCGTAGCTGCCCTGCCGAAGGCAGGATTCAACAGGGCTCCCCGCGCACTATTTTCATGCTTGGTTGTGCCCGGGTCGGCCCGGGAATGAAAGTTATATGAAAATACTTTTAACTTGCTGATTTGTTGGGCAATTACCGCGAGGCGAAGACGGGTGGAGTGCTTCGCTGGGTTTCATAATACACCTTGGCCTTGTTGGTACCGCCTGAGGTGGAATTGATTCCCTCCAGTCATCATCATTCACACC
>CAYNCR010000379.1:1958-2517 GCA_964395575.1 uncultured Desulfohalobiaceae bacterium | reverse complement strand
CGCCACCCATCGCCTGGACGGCGATGGCATGTTCTCCATCACCGTGACCGACAGCAGGGGCAACGTGATCGCCCAGAAAGGCGGGGCGGAGTAAATCCTCCTCCTGCCTCGCGCATAAAAAGGCCGGCTTCCTCCGAGGGAGCCGGCCTTTTTTACGAAGAATCGGCGTTGTTCTTCTCCGCGCCTCTGCGTCTCAGCGCGCCAAAGTTCTTTTTCTTCTCTTTTCGCGCTGCGTCGTTGCGTCGTTGCGCGATAACTTCTTCCGTTCTGCCCTCTGGCCTTTTTCCCGGGGCGCCGTCCTCTGTCATCTCTTTTCTGATGTCTGACGTCCGACGTCTGACGTCCGTTCCCCGTCCCCCGTTCCCAGTTCAGCGTTCTTCGTGCTTCGTTGGGAGTGAGGACCAGGGCGTGTATCAGTATTTCGGCGAAGCGCCTTCCGACATCTGACGTCTGACATCTGACGTCTGATATCTGACGTCTGATATCCGACCTCCGACGTCCGGCCTCCGGAACCCCATTGACAACATAGGCCCTATCTGCAGTAATAATCCCACATTAT
>CAYNCR010000379.1:0-1948 GCA_964395575.1 uncultured Desulfohalobiaceae bacterium | reverse complement strand
AGTCATAGAATGCTACCCTGAAGATAAGTATGGTCCTTCAGTCCTTATCCTTGGAAAATGTGCCGAAAAAATACTCCATATTCAATGTTCCCAGGATCCAGTCTGGATTATAACAGCTTATGATCCCACATTATCCCCTGAAAAGTGGGAGCAAGGCTTCAAAAAGAGGAAAAGCTTATGAAATGTGCAGTATGCCATGCTCAAATGGAACAAAAACGTGGAGAAATCGAGTTGAGGATTCATGGCAAGTTATTCCTGGTAGAAAATGTTCTCTACGAGAAATGCCCCTCTTGTGGTGAAAGAATTTTGTCACCCGAGATAAGCCACGATATATTCAATAAAATTTCCCAAAAGGAATACGAGGAAAAACAGATCATTGTGCCTGTGGTCGAAGGCAAGTCGGAAGCTGTTTGAGCTTTCGATCCACTGTCTGAGCACACATAACGGAAATGAGCTCCGTTCTTGAAAACAAGAGGCCTTGTTTTCAAGGCCTCTTGTTCTTCCGCCGTGCGCTGCGGCAGCGGCCCGCGAGCGGCCGTCAGACCGTCCGCGCCTAAATATTTTCTTTCCTTCTTTCCTCTTCTCTTCGCGTTGCGCCGCTGCGCCGTTGCGCGCCAACTCTTCTCTTCTTTCTTTTCTGCACTCTGGACTCTTTTCTCCGTCTTCTGCCTTCCGTCTTCCGACGACCTCCGACCTCTGACCTCCGACATCCGGGCACTTTGCCGCGCGCCGTGCCAGCCGCCAGCGCCAAACACTCCCAGTCATTACTTGCGCATCCCGGCGCAGACAAGTATTCTTTTTGAACAAATCTTATTCCGAGATTTTTCCATGGATCGCGAAATAAACACAATCAACCCCGGTTCCTTCGAAAACCATTCCCTGCAACGCAAGCATCTTGCAATTATTCGCGGCATCCTGGACCAGGAATTCGCGGGGTCCGATTGCAAGGTCTATCTGTTCGGATCGCGTGCCCGGAAAATGCATCGCCCGGCTTCGGACGCGGACCTGGCGATTCAGTCTCCGGAGAATATGCGTTCTCGTATCGCGCGAGCTCGGCACGCCTTCGAGGAATCGGATCTGCCTTTTACGGTTGATCTCGTGGATCTTGATTATGCCTCTGCCTCCTTGAGACGGGAAATAGAGGAAACCGGCCAACTAATATGGGAAAGCTGAGTCAGCGCCTTGCCACTCTGGAAGCCGCACTTGCCACGCTCGAGGAGATCCTGCGGCACCAGCCTTCAGTCGTTGTTCGGGACGCCACGATCCAGCGCTTCGAATACACCGCAGAGGCGGCCTGGAAGGCTTTGAAGCATTACCTCCTGGAACATGAGGGCGTTGACTGCAATACTCCCAAGGGCTGCATCAGAGCAGCTTTCCGAGCGGATCTGTTAACCGAGGAGGAAACCGAGTCCTTTCTGCACATGATCAACGACCGCAATCTCACCTCCCATGCCTATATCCCGGAAGTCGCCGACAGGATCGCAGCAGCGATCCCGCATTATGCCGAGCTGCTCAGGAAGCTGACCGATGCCATGAACGCGGTCTGAGCCGCACGCGCTTTTTCATCTTCTTGTTCAGTTGGGCCACAAGGCTGCCCACGCGCCGCGACAGCCGCCAGCGCCAGACAATCTTCTCTTTTTTTCTCTTTGCGCCGCGTCGCTGCGCCGTTGCGCGATAACTTCTTCTCTTCTTTCTTGTCTGGCCTCTTTTCTCCGTCTTCCGTCTTCTGTCCTCCGATCTTCTGTCCTCCGATCTCCGACTTCCGACGTCTGACGTCCGACCCCCGGCACCCCCTTGACAACCCGTCCCTCTTCAAGCATTAATAGTCGTTCAATCCTTGAACAAATTCCCCGAGACAAAGCCATGAACGAATCAGCCCAGTACCATATCCTCAAGCAGATCCAGGACAATCCCCCGCTCCCCCAGCGCCAGATCGCCAAAAACACCG
>CAYNCR010000378.1:0-2518 GCA_964395575.1 uncultured Desulfohalobiaceae bacterium | reverse complement strand
TATCTCCTGTTTATTCAAAGTGTTGGACACATTTTCATACAAAAAAGAAGAGGCAAACTCACAACAGCTGCAGAGACATACAAGAAAACGATGACGTGACACAACATCTTCCCGGCACTTTGCTCTCACCGCCAGGTCATGAAGACTTTCTTTTGCTGGAGCGGACGAACAGGGTTGCTCTTTGCCCCCTTTCGTGCCAGTTTGTACCCTCAATCGACAATCCACTTCAGGAAGGTTTTATATGTTCTGTCCCAAATGCAATTACACCAGTTTTGACCATCTCCCGACCTGCCCCAAGTGTGCCTTTGACTGGAGTCAGCAGAAAAAGGCCTTTAATGTGGAATGGATGGTCCCCACCGCGGCCGAGGGGATGAACATATTCACCCCCGCCTCCGCAACGTCTTCCCAAACGGGACAAACGGAATCCCTTTCCGGGCCTGCAGCCAAGGAATCCGTCGGCAAAGCCGCCACAGGGGAGGAACAGGACATCGACCTGGATGTTGCGGATCTGGAGGAGGCGCCCGAGGAAGACTCTTCGTCCTCGCGGGCCGGTGAAGAATCCGGGGAATCTCCTATTGAAGAAGTCGATGAAGAAATAACCTTTGAAGGGCTTCAGGACTTCTCCTCAGGCCCGAATGATGAAACTGAGCCCTCCTTGTCCCCGGAAGCCGAGGAGCCCCTTCAGGAGTCCACGGGTCAGTGGGGCAATGAGCAGGAATCGGAGTTGGAGATCGAGATCGAGGACCAGGGACCCGTTGAGGGTGGCGAGGAAGAGGCCGAACAGGAGGAGGATGAACCCCTCAGTATGGACCAGGACGATCTCGATCTGGACATCACCTCCATCCTCGACGATCTTGACAGCGATTCCCAGGACAAGGAATCCGACAACAAGTAGGCCACCGAGGTCGGACCGGGAAATGGGTGAGCCACCTCCTTGGTTTGAGGAAAACCGCTTTCGCGGCTCCAAGGGAGTGCGCCCCTGTACGCTCCCACAACCTTTGAAGGAGCCTCCAAGGCTTGAGCGAACGAAAACCCCTGGCGGAAATCCTCAGGCCCACGAACTTCTCCCAGTTTATCGGCCAGACGGGCCTCAGGGATAAACTGGCCAACCTCCAGGAACAAAAGCGCCTGCCGAGCATCCTCTTCTTCGGCCCGCCCGGCAGCGGGAAATCCACTGCCGCTCTCCTTTTGGCCCGGAACCTGAACAGGCATTTCATCCGGGTCAGCGCCCCGGAAACCGGGCTCGCCGATCTCCGCCGTCAACTGGAACAAAGCGACACGCTGATCCTGGACGAGCTGCATCGCTTCAGCAAGGCCCAGCAGGACTTCTTCCTCCCCCACCTCGAGGCCGGCCGTATCACCCTCTTGGCAACCACCACGGAAAACCCCGCCTTTTCCGTAACCAATCAACTCCTTTCCCGGCTCCTGGTGCTTCGCTTCAATCCCTTGAACAGGGATGAGCTCCTCGCGATCGCTGAACGGGCCAAGGAGCATCTCGGTCTGGATCTGCCCCGGGAGAGCCTTGACCGGATTATCTCCGTCTCCCACGGTGACGCCAGGTCCTTTCTCAACTTTCTGGAATATTGCCGGGACCTTCCTCAGGAGAGCCTGGATCCGGAGAGCATTGCCAAGCTCCTGCCGGAAATCGTTCAACGGGGCGACCGCGACGGGGATAGCCATTACGAGCTGGCCTCCGCCCTGATCAAGTCCATCCGCGGCAGCGATCCGGATGCCGCCCTGTACTATCTGGCCTGCATGCTGGAGCGCGGTGAGGATCCGCGCTTCATCTGTCGCAGGCTCATGCTCTCCGCTTCGGAAGATGTGGGGCTGGCGGACCCTGAAGGTCTCAACCTCGCTGTCTCCTGTCTCCAGGCCGTGGAGACCATCGGCATGCCCGAGGGATTCATTCCCCTGTCCGAGACAACCGTGTACCTCGCGCTGGCCCCCAAGAGCAATTCCGCGTACTCCGCCTACCTCGCCGCCCAGAAGGAAATCCGCAAGAACGGGATCAAGCCGGTGCCCCTCCATCTGCGCAACCCGGCCTCCGGATTGCAGCGCAAATGGGGCTTCGGGCAGGACTACAAGTACCCCCACGCCTACCCCGGGGCCTGGGTGGAACAGGAATATCTTCCCGAAGAAGTCAGGGGCAAGCAGTTCTATCAGCCCAAGGATCAGGGCCAGGAGCCCCGAATCTTCCTCTGGCTCAAAAAGAAGCTGCGTGCGAGCCGGAAAAAGCGTGGCTCGGAGTAGACCTTTCCGATTGTTCTCCAACCCTCATATCGGGCGGACCCGGGAACAACCAAGCATGAAAATGGCGCGAGGCGAAGGCGGGTGGACGCTGAAGCGCAGGTTCATCCCGGGTTTCCCATGATGGGATACGCAACACCTCATCGACATTCCCGGATCACTTCCGGTGAAGCAGGATTCAAATGGTGTGAATAATGATGACTGGAGGGAATCAATTACACCTCAAGCGGTACCAACAAAGCCAAGGTGTATTATGAAACCCAGCGAAGCG
>CAYNCR010000377.1:0-2519 GCA_964395575.1 uncultured Desulfohalobiaceae bacterium | reverse complement strand
TTCGATTTTCTTCGCTCGCCACGTGGGGGAAACCCCTCACCCACTTTTGAGAAAAGTGGGTGAGGGGTGGGGGCAGGGATGCCCCCACGTGGCGAGCGTTAGAAAATCCAGAGTCGGAGGTTCAAGATTCAAAAAGGCCCCGCGAACATGTCGGTTTCGGAAGATGGTGAATAGTTACCTTATAAAGGGAATTTTTTTACACACGCACCCTTTCCCCAGATCCAATCGAGCTGCCCCTGAAAAAAAGCCGTATCTCCGCTCGTCCAAAACTGGGGAGACCGGGATGATTTATCCTCTTCCGTATGTGGAAACGCACTTTCCACGAACAGCACCCTGGCAAGCTGTTTCGCGACCGGATAGCAGGGATCGAGGATGGCCGTTTCCGAGCCGGCGAGTTGGCTGAGGAGGGGCTTCAGAAAGTGATAGTGGGTGCACCCGAGTACCAGGGCATCCACACCTTCCGTGAGGAGCGGGTCGATATAGGATTGAAGGAGGGAACGTATTCGTGTCCCTTCCCAATTGCCCTTTTCCACCTCCCGGACCAGATCGGGGCAGGGCTGGGTCAATATTTCCGCCCTATCGCTCCA
The DNA here is from genome assembly GCA_964395575.1 of uncultured Desulfohalobiaceae bacterium. GTDB lineage: Bacteria > Desulfobacterota > Desulfovibrionia > Desulfovibrionales > Desulfothermaceae > JAIPDU01. The sequence goes on along the minus strand of CAYNCR010000377.1, from coordinate 1,932 downwards.
GCGGCCGAAAAGCCGCCGGAATCGTTCGCTTCCCAGCGTGACCCGGGTGGCGAGGATCCCGATGCGACCCGTGCGAGTCCGATCTAGGGCGGGCTTGATCGCCGGTTCCACCCCTACGAGGGGGCGTGAATACATTTGACGCAGGTTTTGAATCGCAACAGCGGTTGCCGTGTTGCAGGCCAGGACCACAGCATCGGCCCCTTGTTGAACAAGGAACTTCGTGACGCAGTGCGCTCTCTCCCTGATATCCGCGTCCCGCAAAGATCCGTATGGCGCGTGCTCCGAATCCGCCACGTAAAGGAGATCCAGCTGCGGCAGACTGGCGTGAATGGCTCGCAGAACGGACACCCCTCCGATACCCGAGTCAAAGATGCCCACGCAAAATCTTTTCCGGGTATCGGCTACTGTGCCAATCTTTGCCATCCTGGGGGAATCGCATCCATTCACCTCACACCTCCGGCTTGCAAAATAACTTGTCGGGGTCGCGTCTCTACCCAATCAGGCAGAAAATGAACCGTTAATCCGGCCACACAAGGAAAAGCCAGCACAATCCGCGTTCGGATCAAAGTGAAGCGCGCCCCGATAAAGGCAATCCCCATGATCAATTGGGCCGCGCCCATAAGCAGATACAGATTGCGCATCCCGGAGTGGTTCCGTGCTCAGGAATTTTCAGGCCGAATCCGGCTCCTGATGCGGGCTGTTTTCTCTGCAAAGCTCCCGGACAACCGAACACCCGGACACACTCCTCCGGATTCAGGCATTGACCACATTGACAGGCTCTCCCTGCATAAAGCGCTCGATATTCTCGGCAACGGCGTGAATCAGCCGTTGTCTCGCGGCAGTGGTTGCCCAGGCATTATGGGGCGTGATGAGGCAGTTCCTCGCGGTGAGCAAGGGATTTTCCGGATCTGGGGGCTCCTGGGCCATCACATCCAGGCCGGCTCCAGCCAAAGTCCCGCCGTTCAGGGCGTCCGCCAAATCCTTTTCCCGCACCAGCGAGCCGCGAGCCGTGTTGATTAGCAGGGCCGTGCTTTTCATCCGAGCCAGCCTATGAGAATGGATCAATTCTCTGCTCTCTTCGGACAATCTGCAGTGAAGGCTTAACACATCGCTTTCCGCGAACAGGGTGTCCAAGTCGACGTGCTCGGCTTCCTCAAAGGGCCCGCCCTTCCCGGAAAATGAATAGCAAAGCACACGCATGCCCAGGATACGGGCCACCTCGGCCACACGGCTTCCGATGCGTCCCAGGCCCACGATGCCGAGGGTCAGTCCGGACAACTCGAGGAGAGGGTATTCCCAGTAGCAGAAATCGCTGCGAGCGCTCCATCCGCCGTTGCGAACACTGTGGCTGTGGTCCGAGGCACGTTGCGTGAAATGCAGGATATGGGCGAATACCATCTGAACGACCGAATCCGTGGCGTAATCGGGAACGTTGGTGACCGGGATATTCTTGCGTGCGGCGGCATCCACATCCACAACGTCGTATCCAGTGGAAAGCATCCCGATGTATTGAAGCTGAGGGAGCTGGTCCAGATGATGGGAGGCAATAGGCGTTTTATTGGTGAGAAGGATTTGAGTATCCTTTGCCCGGTCCAAGACCCGCTCGGGAGGCGTACGGTCGTATATGGCGCACTCGCCCAGTTCGAGCAAGGGCTGCCAGCTTATGTCACCGGGGTTTGTGGTATACCCGTCGAGAACGGTAATCCGCATAGAACCTCCAGGAACAACGGCAGAAATTCAAAAAAGGGTCTGCCGAAAAAGGTGAATGAGACGAAGAATCGATTCAATTGAATGGCTTCGATCAGATTGAATTGTTCCCAAATTTCGCTATAACCTTATTCCCGGGCAGACTCGGGCACAACCAAGCATGAAAATGTCGCGCGGGGAGCCCTGTTGAATCCTGCCTTCGGCAGGGCAGCTACGCTGCATTCA
>CAYNCR010000376.1:0-2520 GCA_964395575.1 uncultured Desulfohalobiaceae bacterium | reverse complement strand
GGGCAAGATCACGGTTATATCGCCCAGGAAGGTCACCGTGGACGAGGCCTATGAGGTGTTCGAGTCCGTCCTGGAAGTGCAGGGGTTCACCACGGTTCCGTCCCAGGGCGGTACCAAGATCGTCCGGGCGGTCCAGGCCAGAAAGAAGAATCTGGGCATCCGGAGCGATACCAACGGCACCCGGGTGTCAGGGGACCGAATGATCACCCAGATCGTCCCCCTGGAGCATGCGGGGTCGCAGAAGCTGCGCAAGCTCCTGACCCCCATGGTCTCCAAGCAGGGCCTCCTCGTGGACTATCCCCAGACGAACACCCTGATCCTCACGGATTATCAGTCCAACATCCAGAAGATCCTGGAAATCGTGGAAAGCGTTGATCGAAAGAGCTTGCGCACACGGCTGGCGATCTATCGCCTTGAGCACGCAGATGCGGGCCGCATCGCCAAGGTCCTGAACAACACGAGGAAAGCCCGTCAGCAGGCGCAGGGGAAGGCACGGGCCCCCTTTCTCCACGCGGTACCCAATGAACGGCTCAATTCCGTGGTGGTCCTTGCGGAAAAGGACATGATCCGGGAAACGAAGGATCTTATCCACAAGCTGGATCAGCCCACTCCCAAGGGCGAGGCCAAGGTGCACGTGGTTCGTCTGGACAACGCAGTGGCCTCCGATCTGGCCCAGGTGCTCACCAATCTGGCCACCGCGAAGGAAGGCAAGGGCAAGCCGATCATCTCCGAGAACGTGCAGGTAGCCGCGGACAAGGCGACCAACAGCCTGGTGATCACCGCCAAGAAGGAGGAATTCCAGGCCCTGAAGTCCGTGATCGACGAGCTGGATCAGCAGCGGGCCCAGGTCTATGTGGAGGCCGCGATCATGGAGGTGAGCACGGACACGAGCCTCGACGTGGGCATCAACTGGCAGGGGGCCGCGGAGCTGGGCGACGAAGGGATCGCCCTGGGCAGCGTCAATCAGGGTCAGGTGCCCTCCAAAGGGAATATAGGCGACATCGCTCAAGGCGCGGCCCAGTCGCAGGGAGCTTCACTCGGAGTGCTTTCCTTCCCCTTCACCTTCGACGGGAACACCTTCTACAATCTGTCCTCCTTCATCCAGGCCTCGCAGACGGACAATCAGGTGGATATCATCTCCACGCCCCAGCTTCTGACTATGGAGAACGAGCAGGCCAAGGTGGTGGTGGCCGAAAACAGGCCCTTCATCACCAGCAGGGAGATATCCACGGACACGGACCGTGAGTTCAGCAACATCGAATACAAGGACGTGGGCGTAACCCTGAAGGTGACCCCGCAGATCAATGAAAAGGGCGCGGTGAAGATGGACATCTTTCAGGAGGTGAGCCGGGTGCAGCAGAAGGCCCTGGATAACGTTGGAGCCAAGACGCCGGTGACCAGCAAGCGGACCGCGGAGACGCGGGTCGAGGTCCGGGACGGTCAGACCGCGGTCATCGCCGGGCTCATCGAGGAGCGATCCTCCCAAATTGACACAGGGGTTCCGATTCTGAGCCAGATTCCCGGCCTGGGCTGGCTCTTTAAGCAGAGGACCCAGTCCGAGTCCAAAAAGAACCTCATGGTCTTTCTCACACCCAATGTGGTACGTTCAAAGCAGGATATGCGGAGCATCTGGTCCGACAAGAAGAAGCGGATGAGCAGGCTGAGCTACGGAGTAAAGGGGAAGGTGGAGCCCATGAGCGCTCCCTTCCTGGTTTCGGAGCCGGTGCGCATAGACGTCGACGGAGGGGAGAGACGGTGAGATCCCTGCTCGATTTCCTCCTATCCAGGGGATTCATCGACGCGGAGGAGGTGGAGGGCCTGAGCGGGGAGGCCGAGCAGAAGGGATTCTCCGTGTACGAGCTGATCCTGCAGAACCGCAGGATCAGCGAGGACGCCTTCCTGCGCGCCGTGTCCGAGGAATGGAATATCCCCTATCGGGCCACGCTGACCGATGCTGAGGCCGATCATGAGCTGATCAAGGGATTGCCCATCCAGTACCTGAAAAGGCATTCCTTCTACCCCCTGTACCTGGAGGACGGGGAATTGCATCTCGCCCTGAGCGATCCCTTCGCCCTCCATTCCCTGGATGAGATCGGGACCCTGTTCCGGGCGCGGCCCGTTCCCGTGCTCGCTCCCTCGGACGAAGTGCTCTCCGCCATCAACAGGGCCTTCGGCCAGGCGGAGAGCATGTCCGACGAGATTATCCAGGATGTGGATCAGGAGGAAGGGGACGTTCCCCGCCTGGAGCCGGAGAAAAGCGGCGATCTGCTCGAGGATACGAGTGACGCCCCGGTTGTGCGCCTGGTGAACCATGTCCTGGCCAGGGCGGTGCGCAGCGGTGCGAGCGACATCCACCTGGAGCCCTATGAGGACAAGCTCTTTGTTCGCCTTCGGTTGGATGGCGTCCTGTACACCTTTCACACCCTCTCCCGGAAGCTGCACGCCCCGGCGATCTCGCGGGTCAAGGTCATGGCCGGGCTGAACATCGCGGAAAAGCGGGTCCCCCAGGACGGGCGCATC
>CAYNCR010000375.1:0-2523 GCA_964395575.1 uncultured Desulfohalobiaceae bacterium | reverse complement strand
GAGGGCATGTCCCGGCTCGCCACGGAGACCGGGGCGGGTCAGTGGGGGGCTGCGCTCGCTTTTGCCTCCCGGATGCTGGGACTGGACTGCACTGTGTACATGGTTCGAATCAGCTTTGAGCAAAAGCCCTATCGCAGGATTCTGATCCGGACCTATGACGGACATGTGTATCCCTCGCCCTCGGATCACACGAAAACAGGCGCGGAAATGCTGCGCCGGGACCCCGAATGCAAGGGGAGCCTGGGGCTGGCCATCTCCGAGGCGGTGGAGGACGCCGCGAACAGCGCGGACGCCAATTACTCCCTGGGCAGCGTCCTGAACCACGTCCTGATCCATCAGACCGTGCTCGGCCTGGAGACCAAAAAACAGCTGGAATCGGTCGGACAAAAGGCGGACTATGTGGTCGGCTGCGCCGGGGGCGGGAGCAATGTGGCGGGCATGATGCTTCCCTTTCTGCCGGACAAGCTCAGCGGCGATCCGGTCAGCTTTATCGCCGCGGAGCCCAAGGCCTGTCCCACCCTGACCAAGGGGGACTTTCGCTACGACTACGGGGATATGACCAAGCTCACGCCCCTGATCAAGATGCACACCCTGGGTCATGCCTTCATGCCTCCCCCCATTCATTCCGGAGGGCTTCGCTATCACGGCGGGGCGCCCATCCTGTGCAACCTGGTGCAGGAAGGGCTGATCCAGCCCGAATCCTACTTCCAGGAGGAGTGCTTCGATGCGGCCAGACTCTTCCAGGCCACGGAAGGGTATCTCCCCGCCCCGGAGACGTCCCACGCCATCAAGTCCGCCATTGAAACGGCCAAGACGGCGGAGCCTGGATCGAACGTGGTCTTTCTCTATTCCGGCCACGGCCTGCTGGACCTGGCTGCGTACGATTCCTACCTGCGGGGCGAGCTGGACAATTGCGAGCTGCCCAGGGAGACCATCGATCAGGCCCTGCAGTCTTGCCCGGATGTGTAACGGGCGGGACTGTTAAAAAATTCCGTGTCCTCCAGCAAAACGCCGCCGCGGTTTTTTTGGCCCGCGGCGGCGTTTGTGTGTACGGCCTTTGGAAAGCCGTTTCCGTCCTTTCCAGGGAAAGAGCCTGTTCCTTCCTCACGGGAGCTAGCTGATCTCCAGGCTCTGCTTGATCGTGGACCAGTCCAGAATGGAGTTGATCAGTTTGGCGCCGTGGTTGATCTTGACCTGGTCCCGGAGCTTGATGCTCTCCAGGATCTTTTCCATTTTCTTGGCTACGCTGTAGGTGTCGTCCCGGACCACGATAATGGGCACTCCCAGATCCTCGGAGCGGGTGAGAATGATGTCGTTGGGATAGAGGTTTCCGGTCAGGATCAGGCAGGGGCATTTGCCCTCCAGAGCCACCAGCTGCAGGTCCGAGCGGTCACCGCCCACGATTACCGCGGAATTGGGCTTCTTCCGGAAGTGGGTCATGAAGTTTTCCACCTGCATGGTGCCGATGAGGAAGCTTTCCGCGACAACGTCCGATTTTTCCGGGACGGAGATGATCTTTCCGCCCAGCCTGTTGGCCAGGTCGCTGATGCGGATGGCGTTCAAGAGCGAGTCCTGGGGCGCGGTGGCCAGGATCTTGATTCCCCGCCGTTCCAGAAGCGGCTTGAGCATGCTCTCCACGGTGTCCATTCTGGACTCGGGCACGCTGTTCAGGATAGACCCGATAAGGTCCTCGCCCAGCTGCTCCTTGGCGCTAATGAGGTAGTCGTAGGCGAATTCCTTGAAGAAGCGGTCCACGAGAACGACCTTGTTGCCGAGGGCCTGGGCCACGTCCACACCGGCCACGTTGCAGTACTTGCCCGCGTGGAGGAAGCTGCCGGCCCCGCAGACGAGCATCACATCCTTGTCCTTGCTCAGGGTGTTGTAGGCGCTCACGATGCGGCCCATGAGGTCCGGGCACCCTTCGGCGAAGACCTGCATCTGCAGGTCGTGGGTGGCCACCACCGGCGAGACGAGCTCGGGATCGTCGTCCAGGCCGAGCACTTCCTGGACGAAGGCGGCGTCCTCGTCGGCCATCTTGTCTCCCTTTTGCATGGGGGATGTCCCCACTGGGCGCATATAGCCCACATTATAGCCTTCCTTCTGCAACTGCAGACCCAGGGCCATCACGATGAGGTTCTTGCCGGCGAAGCCCGCAGTGGAGCCTATATACAGTCCAGTCATGGCCTCCTCCTCTGGATTCTTCCGCGTTCACGACGCTCGGTGCGGTCTCGACGTTCCAACAATCTGGAAGCAGAGGCCGCTTAAGCGCCACCTTAATACAACTGCGCCGTGTTGTCAGTCCCTTTTGCCATGCAAAACCGTCTTGTGTCCGAAACAACTCCCATGCCTGCGCAGACGCAGGCAGAACCAAGCATGAAAACGCTGCGCGGCGCGCCCGACGATTTCACGAAACAATTCAAAAGTTTGGCCACATTTCAATACAACTTTCATTCCCGGGCCGACCCGGACACAACCAAGCATGAAAATGGTGCGCGGGGAGCCCTGTTGAATCCTGCCTTCGGC
>CAYNCR010000374.1:0-2529 GCA_964395575.1 uncultured Desulfohalobiaceae bacterium | reverse complement strand
GGGGGATATGACTGGGCATATGCTCCGAAGGTCCATGAGCAAAACGTGGCGCTTGTCGGCCTCCGCTCAATCGACGAGACCGAGCGTGAGACGATTCATGACAGCGACGTCCATACGTACACGATGAGCGATATCGACGAGCGAGGGTTCGCTGCCGTCTGCGAGGAGGCCTTCGAAGTCGCGACTGACGGAACCGATGGCATTCACGTCAGTCTTGACATGGATGTGCTCGATCCAAACGAAGCACCTGGGGTCGGAACACCGGTACGCGGTGGAATCTCCTACCGTGAGGCTCATACCGCAATGGATTATCTTGACGCCAACCTCGAAACTGTTCGCTCGATGGAGGTCGTTGAAGTCAATTCCATCCTCGATTCGCATAATCAGACCGCCGAACTCGCTGTTGATCTGCTTGGCAACGCGTTCGGCAGACAAATCCTCTAATCCATCCAGTAGCGATCGATTAACGGAGACGCTCTGTAGTGTGACTCGGCAATTCGTTTAGTCGGCCGGTAAGTCGATATCCAACGGTTCAAACGAGGTTTGCCCGTCCGGTGCAACCGTCACCAGATGGTTTCGTGGAACCGGCCTCCAGACGCGGTCGTCCTCGAATAGCGGCTCGCTGGCGATGAGCGTCGCTGCATCTCCCTCCGGGTCCGGGGTGGCAGCGAACTCCCCGCCGGAGACGAATGAGCCTGCTTCGCCGACGTAGAGGCTCTGTGCGCGCACATCGTCGGGACTGGCATACCGGGTGGCAACGATAGCGTCACCGTCGGTAAGGCAGAAATTCGCCCAGGTCGGATCCGACCTCCCGCCGACCTCGCATTTGAGCTCCTCAAGGTACGTCAGACCCTCACGAACCGCCCGTTGAAGATCCTCCAGGCTCGGATCGATTACGTCCGCCCCCAATTGCTCCTGGATGAGCGCGAAGGCGTGCTCGCTATCGGTCGTTCCACGAATACCGAAATAGGTCTCCTCCTCCAGCTCGTTTCGCAGCCGTCGGATCACGTCTTTATACGCGCCTAATCCTCCGTTGTGCATGAACAGGAGTTTTTGGCGCCCCTGTTCGATCTGGTCACCATCCCGACGATCTTTGAGCGTGTGCTGACCACCAGGGAATGGATGGCAGTTCAGCTGCTGGACGGCAAGTCCCGGGCTCGCCGCTCGGACATGTGCGAAGTACAATGGTGTCTTGACAAGCGGACTTAATCGACGCATGTTCTCATCATTCCAGGCTGGCCGAACCTCTCGATAAACCGCTGGTTTCGGCGATCGATCAGGCTCATACCAGCTGACTCCCCACCCATCCCCATTCAACGGTTCTTCACGCTCCCGCGAATCAGTCGATTGGTGGATAATCGAGTGGTCGGGTTTGTACAGGAGTTCATCGAGCTGGATTGGTGGCCCGTGGTATGCCACAAATCGACACATACGCCTGCTAAATGCCCAATCCCTAATGAATGTTCACTCCATTTCTATTGGGAGGGTATTCTCTTGTGATTTCCGTGAGAGAACGTACAATCAAACGCTTACTGTAGTATCGGTATCAACCGGGGCGGTCACCGCCAATCTGAGATAACCTCCGTGGCGAATTCGTGCTATATATTCAGTAGGCTCGCTCAACCGTATCACCCCTTGTGGGTTTCAGCAGAGCGAAGACTGAGGTGATTCGTGCGCCGGATCAACGGCCCAGCGCCAGGTCATCCCATCTTCGACGCCATCGAGGACCGTGCCCGGGAATCGGCCGGCCGTGGACGCCCCTCCACCGACGGCTGCCGTCACGCTTGCCGAACGCTTTTGATCACGCTCGATGCCGTTCGAGCATGCCCGATCTCACCCTCCCTCCGTTCCGGAGCAACGAACAGGCAATGGACGGCCCAGCGAACGGAGTCGAGGTCGGCGCGACGCTGGGAAGCCCATTCGGTCCGTCCGGCGGGGCAGTCGGGGCCCGCGTCGGCGGTGCGGCAGGATACATCAGTAGGATTGCCCGGGACGCCGTCGAGACGATCTGCCCCTTCTGAGGAAGGTCTCACACACTTCGGAAACGCCTAAACCCCTCCCCCGATTCGCACATATATGGACATGGACGCCTACGAGTTGATCCAGCGAAACGTCGAGGAGGTCGTCACCGACGAGGAGGTGCGCGACCTCGCCGAGGACCCCGAGGGCAAACGGGTCTACGTCGGGTACGAGCCCTCGGGCGTCCTCCACCTGGGGCACCTCCTGACCGCGACCAAGTTGATGGATCTCCAGGAGATCGGCATGGAGGTCGTCGTCCTCCTCGCGGACGTTCACGCCTACCTCAACGGCAAGGGCACCTTCGAGGAAATTCGAGAGACGGCCGAGCAGATGCAGGCCCAGTTTCTCGCGTACGGCCTGGAGGCGGACAAGACTGAATTCGTCTACGGCTCCGAGTTCCAGCTCGACGAGGACTACCTGCTCGATTTACACCAGCTCGCGCTCGCCACCTCGCTCAACCGGGCCCAGCGCGCGATGGCCGAAATTCAAAGTGGCGAGACGGTGAAGGTC
>CAYNCR010000373.1:963-2536 GCA_964395575.1 uncultured Desulfohalobiaceae bacterium | reverse complement strand
GAAACCAGGACCGAGGTGCAGGAGCTCCTTTGGAGCTACCAAAGCGGAGACACCAATAACGAAGCATTCCGTCTGGGAGGCATCCATCTGGCCGGTTCCTTCGACAACGGGGAGCCCCAGGGCAGGTTCGCCATCGGGGAGCTGGATCCGCACAATGAATCCGGGGTGGAGCTCGACCCGGCCATGATCCAGGTGCGTCAGGACGAGGAGGAAAGGGTCTTCCTGCGCATGGATCTGCCCATGCAGGGCAGCCTGCGCGTGCAGGACGTGGAGGTGGGAAGCCACGACAACCTGGGTCCCATCCGCGTGGACGGCATGGATGTGCACCATCTGCAGCTGGACTTCAAGCCTTCCCAGTAACACCTCTCATGCTTTTTGGATTGATCCTGAGCCCGGAATCCTGATTCTGACCCGTTCAAGGCAACGGTTTCCATTCCCTGTCAAGCAATAGCCTCCACTCCTGTATATTTTTTTTCCCCTTCGAGGATTTACCCGAGCCCCGAGGTATGCTAGGAAATCGCTGTTTTGCCATTGGTGCGTAAGTATGTCCCTGAGAAAGGCCCCTTTTACAGGGATACAAATACTTACACAAAAAGTCGCATGCACTGTCCACCGTCTCCAACCAGGAGGACTTTCCCCAATGAAAAAGATGCTTTCCCTTTTTCTTTCTCAGACAGTGTGCTGCCTGCTCGTTCTCTTCCTTTGCCTTTTCCTTGTGAGCCGGACCACCCTGGCGGAGCAAACAAAAGCGCCCGATTTCCGCGAATCCGCAAAGCACCTCGCCACAATACCGAAGAACGCTTCCATCGTCTCCGAATCGGTGACCGCACGCCCGGGGCAGGAGAAAATCGCCTATGTGTATCAGGACAAGCAGGGCTACAGGGTGTGCCTGAACAAGGAATGCTCTCCAGTGGTGGACAAGGTGGCCCAGGGCATGCCCCTTCTCAGCCCCAATGGCGAACACTGGGCCGCCATGGTGCAAAAGGACGGGGAAGTACGGCTCATGCTCAACGGCCAGATGAGCGAAACCTTCGACATGATCCATGACGTGGCCTTCAGCCCGGACTCCATGCAACTGGCCTACATCGCGCAGCAGGGCGAGGAATTCTTCGTCAACGTCAATCAGGAGCGCCACGACGCCTATGCCGTGATCGATGCCAGGCAGGGGCTTATGTACAGCAGCGATTCCGAGCACCTGGCCTATGCGGCAAGCCGGGACGAGGAGAGCTGGCACCTGGTTCTGGACGGCGAGCCCGGCCCGGAATTCGGGAGGATCAAGCACGTGACCTTCAGCCCGGACTCCAGCCGTCTGGCCTATGCCGCAAAAAAGGACGGCAGGTGGCACATCGTGGAGGATGGCAAAACAGGCCCGGGTTTCAAGGACATCAAGCGCGTTGCTTTCGGTCCAGACTCCGAGAGCCTGGCCTATATCGCTCATTCCGAAGACGGGGACCTGGTGGTCCGGGACGGGAAAAAATCGGAAACATTCGATGCGGTCACCGGAGAGCTGGTGTTCTCCCCGAACGGGGAACGCCTGGCCTATTCCGTTGCCCAGCAGGTGGGGGACGAGGCG
>CAYNCR010000373.1:0-953 GCA_964395575.1 uncultured Desulfohalobiaceae bacterium | reverse complement strand
TTCGAGGAAGTGGGGGCCTAGCTCTTCTCCCCGGACGGGGAGGATTACGCGTACATGGCTGTGGAAGAGGGCAAGGGCCTGATTGTGCACAACGGCCAAAAGCAGGAGAAATACGACTCCGTGGGGATTCCCGTTTTCTCTCCGGAAACCGGACACCTGGCCTATTCCGTTTTCCAGGACGGGACGTGGCGCGTCAAGCAAAACGGGCAGACAGGGCCGGGGTTCGACTCGGTGAACCATCCCTCCTTCAGCGCCGACGGCTCGAGCATGGCCTTTCTGGCCCGCCAAGGTCCTCTGTATGAAGTGGTCAAGGACCAGGAGGTCCTGGGCACCTACAAGTGGGCCGGGCTCCTGCAGTTCAGCCCTGAAGGCGATCATCTGGCCTACGCTGCGGCGAAAGAGGCGAAGCAGTCCGTCCTTTGCATCGACGGCCGGGAAGGCGAGGAGGAATTCTTCAGCTTCATGCGCGGAAGCCATCTGGAGTTCACCTCGGACGGGGCAGTGCAGGGCATTGCCATGCGCGAGAAGGGCAGGGAGTTCTGGCTCATCCGGGCTGAGATCGAGGACTGATTGCGTTGATGTATTTGCTGGTCGTGTTTCGAGCAATGGGAGCCACGTTGAGGCAATCGATGTACCGTGCTGCGCAATAGCTGTTTCGCTGCCTGAAAACAAGTACACGGCCCTGTTGACGCATTCCATAAGCGCTGTTTGCGGATTTACGACGCTGCGGAACACGATTTGCATTTCTGAAGAGCTCTGGGGCGCAACCAAAAAGTTATTTCCTCTGAGCAAGGGATCTGCTTATGCACATCATTGTCGCCTTTCTTCTGGGTACTGCCTTGATGGCGGGTTTCAACACCCTGCACGAACATCCCGAGGGGCACTACTACACGGTTCCCGATGCACAGGAGCGGGTGCTGCTCAATACCTACATCGAGCCCGCCAAGGAGATG
>CAYNCR010000372.1:1472-2537 GCA_964395575.1 uncultured Desulfohalobiaceae bacterium | reverse complement strand
CATGGGGCGCAAGGGGCCGCAGGTTCAAATCCTGCCATCCCGACTTCCAAATGACGGGGGTTTTCGGGCAACCGAAAGCCCCCGTTTTTTTCGTCTTCCATCCTTGCCTTCCATCTTCGCCCATCATCCCATTGAGCCGTGTCTACAATATCCCGATCACCTGCCTTGTTGCCTCAAGAAGTTTGAGCTTCAGCTCAAGTGAGTGCCGTACTCCTTGCCGTCCTTTCCTGCCCGGTTAAATGCCGGTATATCCATCACTGCATAAGAGGATTTAACCGGGGCGCCTCCGTGGTGGCTCCTCTTTCTGACGCGGACGCGCAGAAGGACCCCCGTGAAGGCTAGAGGATGGGCGTAAGGGCTAAACGTTGTCTTCTTTCCCACCGATAGTCGATAAAGGGGACATATAATCTATTGCCAGTGATGCACAAATTACCTGGAATAGCTGGATATCGGATTCTAATGAACGATGTGATTTACAGCTGCACTGCTTGTAACATAGTAATAATGAAACAAACGAAGGGCATTAACCAAGTGGATTTTTCGGCTGCTATACTTTCACGTTATCAAAAATAAAAAGCACTGTAATATCGGGTAGATATAATACCGAAAAGGTGTCAAAATGAGTTCCAATTTGGCTTTCCAAGGCGGAGAACCCTTCCTTTTGAATGCTATCAGCGAAATAATGATAACCATGGATCTGGACTTGCGGATTCAGTGGGCCAATCAAAAGGCAAGAGACATGGTCAACGACGGACCGGAAAGCCTAGTGGGACAATATTGCTACCAGGTTTTTCGTGGTCGGCATACACCGTGTGAGGACTGTCCTGTTCCGATGACCATACAGTGTGATGAGAAACAAGAAATAGACAAGTTAGCTCCTGATGGTCGCTGCTATAACGTAAGGAGCTACCCATTGTATTCCCAAGAAAATGTACTGGATGGCGTTGCCGTGGTTGCCGTGGATATCAGCGACCGCAAGCGTGAAGAGCGTGCTCTGCGACGACAGGAAGAGCCATTTCATTGGGCGATGGAGGCTACCCGAGCGGGTGTTTGGGATCGGGACCT
>CAYNCR010000372.1:0-1462 GCA_964395575.1 uncultured Desulfohalobiaceae bacterium | reverse complement strand
GAGGACGAAGAGTTTGCTTTCCGAGCAAACAAAGAGTGTATCGAGAATCGTCGCAAGATCTTCGAGATTGAGTTTCGGATGCTGACAAAGAACAGTAATGTACGCTGGATTTTGGGTCGAGGCATGGCTGTCTCCAGAGATGAGCAGGGACGGGCGATCAGATTGGTTGGCACACATGCAGACATTACCCAGCGGAAACAAATGGAGGCAGAGTTACGTCAATCGGAGAACTTCTACCGGACATTGTTCGAAATCACTGGCTCGGCAATGTTCATTATCGAAGAGGACACCACCATCTCCCTGGTCAACTCAAACTTCGAAGAGCTGTCAGGGTTTTCCAAGCAGGAGGTAGAAGGGAAGAAATTTGCGACCGATTTCATCCATCCCCATGATGTACCATGGATCATGGAAAATCACTATTTGCGTCGACGTGACCCTCAGGCTGCACCGTGTAATTATGAAATGCGTTGCTTAGACTCAAACCATGAGGTGCGCCACGGATATTTGAGCATCGATGTGATCCCAGAAACCTCTCAGAGCCTTGCTTCCCTCGTTGATATTACAGAACGAAAGCATGCCGAACAGGCCCTGCGTGAAAGTGAGCAGCAGTTCAGAACCCTCTTTATAGAATCTCCGGTTGCGATTTACATTCATGATAAGAACAATGGAGAAATTATAGACGCCAATCCCAAATCTTACGCAATATACGGTCTATCTTCTGTGAAAGAATTGAATTCAAGTGAATGGATCTGGATGGAAAGCCCTTATTCATATACTGAAGCTATAAACTGGATTAGCAAAGCCGCTAATGAAGGTCCGCAACAGTTTGAATGGAAAAGTAGGAATATTTATGGATATGTTCTATGGCAACTTGTGCGACTTATTCCTATGACTATTAACGGAGTGGAAAGAATAGTTGCCACTGCTGTTGATATTACTGAACTCAAAGAGACAATGAACGCACTGCACCAATCGAAAAATTATTATCGAGCCATATTCGAAACCTCAGGCTCGGCAATGTTTATTATTGAACAGGATACAACCATTTCCCTCATTAACACGAATTTCGAAGAACTTTCAGGGTATCTTAGTCAAGAAGTTGAAGGGAAAAAGTCATGGACCGATTTCACGCATCCCGATGATGTGGAGTGGATGAAGGAAAAGCATTATTTGCGACGCCAGGATCCACACGCCGTGCCACGCCAGTATGAGTTCCGCTTTATTACCCGCCACGAGGAGCAGCGAAATGTTTTGCTGGCCGTAGACATGATCCCTGGAACCAGCCGCAGTATAGCCTCAGTCATTGACATCACCCAGCGCAAGCAAATGGAAGAAAAGCTCAAGGAAATGAGCTTTCGCGACTCCCTGACAGGACTCTACAATCGCAATTTCTTTGAAGAAGAGATGACCCGCATTGGCAACGGACGCTATGCACCCATCGGAATCGTTGTCTGCGATGTCG
>CAYNCR010000371.1:0-2540 GCA_964395575.1 uncultured Desulfohalobiaceae bacterium | reverse complement strand
TCGCTACGTAGTCCCTCTGTGTAGAAATAACTTAATGTTCTGTAACAGTTTAGCGCTTTGAAAAAATTTCAAAAAATTCTTGAACCCCCCTGGCGTCGTTTTAAGAGTTTTGATATGTTCTCCACATGGCAGATCAGGAGATCCTTTTCAGGTTCCGCTCCAAGGATTACACCCGTGATGACTTGGATTATATCAGGGAAGTCATAGCCCAAAATTATGACCTAGGCCGGTTGCACATATCCCGGATCTTGGCCCGGAGCTGGAACTGGCGGCAACACAACGGCAAGTTTCGAAACTTTGTTGCCAGAGACACCCTGCTTCGGATGGAAGAAGCCGGGCTCATTGAGCTGCCGCCTCGAAGAACCCACAAATACAATAACCATAGGGCCAAAAACCCCCCGCGGGTTCCGCTCTTTGACAATACCCCGCTTGAGGGGTCGGTCAAGGATTTTCCCGGTCTTTGCGTGCAACAAGCTGCCGGCCACTCAAAGACAGTCTGGCAGTATCTTTTGCACCGCTACCACTACCTGGGTTGCCCCAGGCCTGTTGGTGCCCATCTCTGCCAAGTGGCCACCCTCGGAGAGCAGGTGGTTGGCTGCTTGGCCTGGGCCAGTGCCGCCTGGAAGATTGCCCCCAGAGATCGCTTCATCGGCTGGGATGAGGACACGAAGCGCCGGAATCTGCACCTGGTCGTTTCCAATTTGCGCTTTCTCATCCCGCCCTGGATCAAGATCGAGCATCTGGCATCAAAGCTGCTTTCCCTGGGCCTCAAGGAGCTTGGGTCCGAATGGCAGCGGCTCTATGGCCATCCGGTGCACTTGGCTGAAACCTTCGTGGATGTTTCCCGTTTTCAAGGAACCACCTACAAGGCCGCCAATTGGACCTACCTGGGCCAGACCAAGGGGAGCGCCAAAAAGGGCAACTCTTACCACTTCCATGGCTCCAGGAAAGCTATCTACGTCTATCCTCTGCATTCCCGGTTCAGGAGGTATCTGCTGTCATGAACCGGGAAGAAGCCATAGCCATCCTGGACATGCAGGACCGGGAAGCGGCTATTGAAAAGATCATGGAGCTCGGGGGTAAAGCGGAAAAATATGACCAGCTCATGGGCCAAGCCGCAATCACCCCTTCGGGACAGAAGCCGCCCTATGAAAAAGAAAACAAGGGCAAACGCACAAAGCGCAAAAAGCCAGGGCGGAAAAATGGACATCCCGGAAGCAAGCGCAAAGTCCCGGAGAAGATCGATCATTATAAAGATCATACCCTTGAGCAATGCCCTTATTGCCACAGGCAAGAGCTCGGCCAGGCCATCGAGTCACACAAACGCTATATCGAGGATATTCCGCCGATAGAACCGGAAGTCACAGAGCATACGGTCTACAAGCATTGGTGTCCGCATTGCCGGGAATTTGTCTCGGCTCCAGTTACAGAGGCTCAGGACAATGCTAATCTCGGCATTGGGATCGTGGTTCTCACGGCCTGGTTGCACTACATGGTAGGCATCAGTGTGAGAAATGTGGTCAAGATCCTCGGTTATGTGTGCTCTTTCCCCGTCACCCCAGGCGGCCTGACCCAATCCTGGATCAGGTTGGCCAATCTGCTCCGACCGGAATATGAACACATCCTGGAACAGATACGGCACAGCGCCGCGTTGTATGCCGATGAAACCGGGTGGCGACTGGACGGGGCGCCCTATTGGCTGTGGGCCTTTTGCACCAAAGAGTACTGCTACTATACCATAACCAAATGTCGCGGCTCCCCGGTGGTGGAGCAAGTCTTAGGGGTCTTGTTCGAGGGCATTCTCATCTGTGATTTTTGGGGTGCCTACAACAAACTTAAGGCCTTGGCCAAACAACGATGCTATTTTCACCTCTTCACCGAGCTGGTGAAGGTGGACAAGAGAAATACGTCCAAGGAATGGAAGGCCTTCCGCAAGAGACTCAAAAGGCTTCTCAGGGACGGCCTGCGCCTGCGAGACAACAAGGACCATCTTGATTGCCAGGTCTATGAGCGGCGCAAGAAACGTCTGCATGACCGCCTGGACATGCTCCTGGAGACCGTTGCCAAGGACAAGGACGTCAGAAGACTGATCAAGAGGCTGAAGCGGCATCAAAACGAGATCTTTACCTTCCTGGACTACGATGTGAGCCCGGAGAACAGCCATGCAGAGCAACAAATGCGCGGGCCAGTCATATCCCGAAAGATCTCCCAGCAGAATCGGTCAGAAGCCGGAGCAGAGGCCCAAGCTATATTGATGTCCATCTTTCGAACAGCCTATCTGCAAGGGCACAATCCAGTCGATTATGTCACAGAGCTGAGTAAAAGCTATATTAAGCAAGACAACATCCAGAAGCAGGATGATATAAAAATGGCCGCTTAGTTTATCAAAGGGCTAAACTAATACTATAAAAACAACCTTTTGGATCCATTTTTTTCTTAAAAGATTTATCAGCTTCATATTCATCATCTTTGAATTTGAAGTAAGATTGTATTTTTTTGTTTCTACTTCTATGTCGTATTTTCCGCTTCCGAGGTATCGT
>CAYNCR010000370.1:1778-2551 GCA_964395575.1 uncultured Desulfohalobiaceae bacterium | reverse complement strand
CTATTCGCCCCAGGAATCGTGTACAAGGGATTCACCCTGGGATACGCCGAACACGATGGACCGGCAGGCATACCAAAGCCCCCTGTGCAGCAGATCCGGCCGCACCGTCTCCAGACTGGGGCAGATAGGGGCTATAGTGGCTGCAATTCCGCCTGTTGCCACAACGCGAACAGGCCCCTGCAGATAGGGTCGCACCCGATTGCAGAGTCCGTCCACCATGCAGGCGAACCCGAAGAGAAAACCGTGATTCAAACTGGTCACGGTGCTGTCCCCCATGGCCAGATCCGGCGAATCCAGCTCCAGGCCAATCCTGGGAAGCTTGGCAGTCCCTCCGCCCAGGCTGCGAAGCGAGGAGTGCACTCCCGGACAGATCAGCCCGCCCAGATAGTCGCTGTTCTGGACGCTCTCCACGGTTGTGGCGGTGCCGAAATCCACCACGATGAGCCCGGGCTCGGAAAAGAGGCTTCTGGCGGCATACGCGGTCACCAGGCGATCCGCCCCCACCTCCCGGGGATTGGCATATTGGTTGTTCAGGGGAAGATCGATATCCCCGGGCACGAAATACACCGGCGCCCGGGAGTATTTTTCTCCCGCAATCCGAAAGAGGGTATCGTACTCCGGGACCACGGAAGAGACCACCCAGGCCGATGCCTCCTCGGCATCGATCCCCATGTGCCGGCAGATATCCACAACCTTGAGCCCGAGGGTGTCCGCGGTCTCCCGGGGTGAAGTGGGCAGGACGTAGGTGGCGCGCAACCCGGTCGAATCGGCCA
>CAYNCR010000370.1:0-1724 GCA_964395575.1 uncultured Desulfohalobiaceae bacterium | reverse complement strand
GTCGGAGATCGGAAGTCGGATATCGGACGTCGGATGTCGGAGATCGGATGTCGGACGTCGGACGTCGGATGTCGGACGTCGGATGTCGGATGTCGGACGTCGGACATCGGACATCAGACGCCAGGACTGAAGACGTTGCCGAGATGGAGCGAAATGACTCCGTAGGCGCATTGTGATGTCTCACCCATCCACAGGGCCCCCAACGTTGAACGCTGAACGCGGAACGGGAAACAGAGGTCGGACGTCGGACATCGGATGTCGGACGTCGGACGTCGGATATCGGACGTCGGATGTCAAAAACCCTGAACGGGGAACTGGGAACGAGGAACGAAGAACGGAGAACCCGGAACCTCAATCCCGTTCCTCCAAAAGAGACCCGGTAATGGCATCGCACAGGAGCATGCCCCGCGTGGTCAGCCAAAGACGGCTCCCATCGCTTTGCATCAGACCCTGTTCACGGAGCTGTCGGATCACCTCCGCCCTTTTCCGGAAAAGATCCTCCCCGGTCAGCTCCCTGTATCGGTCCAGGTCCAGCCCTTCGCGCGTGCGCAGGCTGAGCAGAACCAGCTCCTCGATCCGCTGCCTCCGGGTCAGGCTCTCCGCATCCCGGGCCAATTCCCCTTTGCGCACCGTTTCCGCATAAATGGAGATATCCGACGGATTGGCCCATCGCCTGCCCTGCAGCGTGGACACCGCGGAAGGCCCCAGCCCCAGATAGTCCTCCCCCTGCCAGTAGCCGCGGTTGTGGCGGCACACCGCACCGGGGCGGGCGAAGTTAGCGATCTCGTAGTGGAGGTATCCCCGGCTCTCCAGCAGCTGGGCACCGCGAAGGTACATGGCCTCGAGCTGTTCCTCGTCCGGCAGCTCCAGCTCGCCGCAATCCACGCGGGCCTTCATGCGTGTGCCTTCCTCCAGGGTCAGGCAATAGCAGGAGATATGCTCCGGCTGCAGGGAGGCGACCCGCTTCAGCTGGCTGAGCCAGCCCTCGGGTGTCTGCTGGGGCAGGCCCCACAAAAGGTCCAGGCCGACATTGTCCACACCCGCTGAGCGCAGCGCATCCACAGCCCGGAATGCCTGCTCCGCGTCATGGGGCCGCTCGAGCAGACGCAGCTGGACCCCATCCAGGCTCTGCAACCCGAGACTGACCCGATTGACGCCAAGTCCCGCCAGGGATCGCGCACGCTCCGGGGTCAGGGAGTCCGGATTGGCTTCCAGGCTGAATTCCAGATCATCCGCGAAAGCGAAATGGCGGTCGATTTCTTCCGCAAGACGCTCAAGGACCCCGGGGCGCATGAGGCTGGGGGTGCCGCCGCCGATATAGAGCGTGGTAATGCGGCGTCGATCCAGACGGCTGCCCCAGAAACGCGCCTCCCGAAACAGCGCGGATAAATAGAGCTCCTCCAGCTCCTGGTCCCATACACGGGAGCAGAACCCGCAGTAGGAACATTTGCTGCGGCAGAAGGGGTAATGGATGTAGAGCAGCATGACTTACTTAGTGCTTGGACGAAAACTCACCCACCTACTTCGTCGCTGCAAAATTTTGAAATCCTCATGTATTAATATACACTGCGGTTTCAAAATTTTTTGCTCCTCGTATCTGGGCAAGTTTACGTCCAATCACGGTTTTCGATCAGACACTACTTAGGACTTGCGGAGCTCCTTGCGGAAACGCTCCCACTCGCTGTAGATGCAGCCGCAGTACTGCTGCCGGTACACGCCCCACT
>CAYNCR010000369.1:0-2551 GCA_964395575.1 uncultured Desulfohalobiaceae bacterium | reverse complement strand
GCGCCCCTCCTCCCGGAGCAGGCACAGGGCCAGGAGGCTGTCCACACCCCCGCTGACCGCGACGAAGGGTCGTTGTCCGCTGTCGCTCACCGAAACCATACTAACCGCCAAGGCACAAAGATCGCAAAGAAACAATTTTGCCCTGCTGGGTTAACAGCAGGGCAAACGGCTTCGCCCCTCTGTCCTGTAATGGTACTTATCAAATAGCTCCTTGAAATATCCAGGTGCTTGAGATTGTAGGATTGGCGTCAAAAACGAGACCGAAAGAGCAGTTTGAGCTTTGCGGTGATCCCGCAAAGCTCAAGTTCTTTTCTTGACGTTCTTGCCTGCCCGGTGAAATGTCGGCACAGCCGATTCTGCGAAGCAGGATATCACCGGGGCGCCTTGGCGGTTCCCAATCACGCTTTGACCGGACAATCCGCAATCACTGCCCGATGCCCCCGGGAAAGGGAAGATCCGGCAGGGCCCCTTCCAGCATATGGGCCACCTGGAGGAGCTTGTCCTCCCCGAAGGCCGGGCCGAAAAGCTGCAGCCCGATGGGCAGGCCCGTTTCCGGACCCAGTCCGGCGGGCAGGCTCATGCCGGGCAGACCGGTCAGGTTCAGGGGGTTGGTGAAGACGTCGGTCAGATACATCTGCAGCGGGTCCTCCACCTTCTCCCCCAGGCGGAAGGGGACTCCGGGAGCCGCCGGAGCCAGGAGCAGGTCGCAGCTCTGAAGGGCCTTTTGATAGTCCTCGCGCACCAGGCGCCGTACCTGGGCCGCTTTCTTGTAGTAGGCGTCGTAATAGCCCGCGGAGAGGACATAGGTACCCAGGATGATGCGCCGCTGCACCTCCCTGCCCAGGCCCTTGCTCCGGCTGGAGAAATACATCCCGAAGAGCTCGTTCTGGTCGCTGTCGCGGTATCCGTAGCGCACCCCGTCGTAGCGGGCGAGATTGGAGCTCGCCTCGGCCATGACGATAATATAGTACGCCGCGATGGCGTAGCGGGAATGGGGCAGGGAGACCGGGACCAGCTCCGCTCCGAGCTCCTCGGCCCGGGTCAGGGCCTCGCGGCAAACGCTGTCCACATCGCTGTCCAGGCCCTCGCCCCAGTATTCCTCCGGCAGGCCCAGACGGATTCCCTTCAAATCGCTCCGCTCGCCGAGCGCTGCCACATAGTCCGGCACCGGCTCGGGGCTGGAGGTGCTGTCCCGATCGTCCTTGCCGGCGATGACCTGGAGCACCCTGGCGGCGTCCTCCACGCTGCGCGTAAACGGGCCCGCCTGGTCCAGAGAGGAGCCGTAGGCCACCAGCCCGAAGCGGGACACGCGGCCGTAGGTGGGCTTGAGGCCCACACAGCCGCAGAAGGCGGCGGGCTGCCTGATGGAGCCGCCAGTGTCCGTGCCCAGGGAAAACGGGGTCTGGCCGGCGGCGGTGCTCGCAGCGGAGCCGCCGCTGGAACCGCCGGGCACGCGACCCGTATCCCAGGGGTTCCGGGTTTGGCCGAAGGCCGAGTTCTCCGTGGAGGAGCCCATTGCGAACTCGTCCATGTTGGACTTGGCCAGGACAATGGCTCCGGCGTCCTTGAGCCGCTTCACCGATTCGGCGTCGTAGAAGGGCACGAAATTCTCCAGCATCCTGGAGGCGCAGGTCGTGGCCACATCCCTGGTCGCGAGCACGTCCTTGATCACCACCGGCACCCCCCACAGGGGCCTGTCCGGGTCAGGGCCGCTCGCGTCCATCCGTCTGGCCTGTTCCAGGGCGCTCTCCCTCTCCGTGCGCAGCAGGGAGGCTATATCCGACTCCGTGGCATCCATGCGCTCCAGGCAGGCGGAGACCGTCTGCTCCACCCCCAGCTCCTTGCTCTGCAGTTTTTCCGCCAGCTCGGTCAGGCTCAACGCGTGTATATCGGTCATCATGCTCCTCGCTTGAGTTCAGGATGAAGAACGGATGAACAATTCAAAAAATACATGCAGCGTTCCGCTTATCGTGCAGGACGCCCCAATATTTCAAGGGCAAGGCGCGAGAAAGGTTTCAAATCGCAGCTTAGGGATCCTGCGTGAGAGTTTGAATCCGGCACCTATTTGTGAAGCCAAGTCAACCAGACGCCCCTTTATCAACTCAAATAGGTGCCGGACAACACAGCAATTGGAAGATTGGGGCGTCCTGCTACACCACCTTGGGTACGATGAAGTATTCCCCGTCGCTGTCCGGGGCGTTGCGCAGGACCTCCTCCCTGCTGTTCTCGCCGTGCACCTCGTCCTCGCGGTAGGGCGTATCGTGCTCCCCGGGGGAATATAAGGGCTCGATGCCCGAGGTGTCCACTTCGTTGAGAATGTCCATGTACTGCAGGATGTCGGTCAGCTGACCGGCGAAACGCTGCAGATCGGATTGGCCTATCTCCAGGCGGGCCAAGTGGGCGACCCGCGCAACTTCTTCCATGCTGATGGTCATGCGCGCCTCCTTGGTATGTAAATGTGACCAACGGACTCGGGGTCTTTATTATTTTGTATGAAAATGTTTCCAATAGCTTGAATTATATGGAGATACAGCGCGGGAAGCCGAGGATG
>CAYNCR010000368.1:0-2564 GCA_964395575.1 uncultured Desulfohalobiaceae bacterium | reverse complement strand
TGCAAAAGATGACCGAGCTGAGCACCATGGACAGAGTAATCATCGCCTCTTCCCAAACACCCATCACTCCGATAAGGAGAAGTCCGATAAGGGCGAATAGCCCGGTCCTGCGTCCGGCCGCCCAGAAGCCGAGGGCGGCGAAGGCAAGGATGACCACAAAGGGCGGGAGCCATTGCAGAAAAGCTTCGATGTTGTTCAGGGTCAATTCGATGGGGATCTTGATCTTCTGGAAAACGAAGCGGTAATTGGTTATGAGCCAGTCCACCGCGGCTTCGATCCAATTGTCCACGGGAAGTTCGAGATATTCGATAAACATCTAGGGATCTCCTTGCCTGATTAGCTGGTTTCCAGCTCTTCCTGCTGCTCTTGCTCCTGCGACGACTGTCCTTCTTCGCGCCTCAGCGTCTTGAGGAAGCGGTTTTTGGAGATGGCTCCCCTGTATTTGCCGTCCTCGTCAATAACAGGCACCGGACAGCCCAGATTGGTGATAACGGGCAGGACCTCCTGCAGATGCGTATCCATGGAAACTGTTTCTACATTCGGCAGGAAGGCTTGCTTCAGGGCTTCCGGCCCGGCGTTGTTTTGTTCAATGACCTGGCGCAGGCTTTCGATGCTGACTACGCCCTGAAATCTGTGTTTCGTGTCCAGCACGTAGCCGAACTCACGATCATGGGATTGCAGCCTCTCCAGGGCAACACGGGGGCCTTCGCCCTTGTGCTGGACGATGGTGATCTGGTTGTCCCGCACGATGTCCGCGGCGGAAAAGACATGGGTGGGATCCACGCCGCGGAAGAATGCCGCGACGTAGTCGTTTGCGGGGTATTTCAGGATCTCTTCCGGGGTGCCGATCTGCACGATACGGCCGCCCTCCATCATGGCGATACGGTCTCCGATGCGCATGGCCTCGTCCAGATCGTGGGAAATGAAGACGACTGTGCGCGGCGCCTCCTCCTGGAGCTTGAGCAACTCGTCCTGCATTTCGGTCCGGATCAACGGGTCCAGGGCGGAGAAGGCCTCGTCCATGAGCATGATGTCCGGGTCGCCGGCCAGGCCCCTGGCAAGGCCGACACGCTGCTGCATGCCGCCGGAAAGCTCCTGGGGATAGCTCTTGGCGTTGGCCTTGAGGCCGACCAGTTGCAACACCTTGTGCGCGCGCTCGAGTCGCTCCTTTTCCTCCATGCCGGCGATCTCCAGGCCGAACGCGGCGTTCTGCTCCACAGTCAGATGGGGCATGAGGGCGAAGGACTGGAAGACCATGCTCATCTTGGTCCGGCGCATCTGAACCAGATCCTCGTAGCTCATCTGGCACAGATCCTTGCCCTCAACATAGACCTCGCCGGAGGTGGGCTCGATCAGGCGATTGAGCATGCGAACGAGGGTGGATTTGCCCGATCCGGACAGGCCCATGACCACGAAGATCTCGTTGGGATACACCTTGAAAGTTGCGTTTTGCACACCAACGGTAAGGCCGGTTTTTTCAAAGATCTCGTCCTTTTGGAGTCCCTGTTGGAGGTAGGGAAAAGCGCGGTCAGGTTCTGGACCGAAAATTTTGTACAGATCATTGACCTCAAGGCGTGCTTCTTCTTCTGCCATATGCCTTACCTGTCCTTTTTAGAGTTGAAGGTATCCACGCACCATGTAGTATGATATATAAATATGAGAGCATTTTTTACAGAAAGCAGGGGAAAATGTCAAGCCTTGGCTTAATTATCTATGTTGTTGAGGGAACAACTAATAGAATTTATGAAGTGATCCAAAAAAATATGGTTTGCATGAGACAAAAATGTATTTCAAAAAAATTTTCGATGAGATTAATGTAGAATTATGTAAAGAACAAAAAATAAGTATATAATTTATTAATTTTGTTTGATATCAGTTTGTGATACTTGGTGAGTTTCAGTTGCATATAAGTAAAGAGCTTGAATAAAAAGTTGCGATTAAATACTCATGATTGGTTGCGATTAAATTCTAAAATGTGTCTGCTGGAATAAAAAAAATATTGGCTGTATGTTCTTGTGATTTATTTTTGAATTCGTATAATGCAATTATTGCGAAAAATATCTAAAAATATATTAACTATATTATTTAGAAGGCTTTTGCTTGGTGAAACAAGATCATAAATCAAGATACGTTGATAATATATAAGTCGCTCATTTTGTTAAAACAGCATCTTAAAAGGATACCCGTTGTGATTTCTAGCTCTAAAAAAATGATGCAGATTGTAAAATCGTGTTGCAGCGTGCACAATATGGAAAGTTGAAAAATAGCATACAAGTATATGCAAAGTGTTCCAAATGAGAAGTGGTCGTTCAAGTGTCGGTTGCATCAAAATACAATGAAGTCTTTTTTATGGAAAAAGGCGGTTTCGTTTGATGTGGTTCTTTATGGAAGCTTACAAAACGAGATCATTAGTGTTTGAAAGGTTACCAGACCAGATTTTGGAGGAGAGTTTGGTGCTTCCACAGCTAAACGGGAAGAAGCTCCTTTTATCGGGCATTATTTTCAGGATGTAACCCTTCACGGGGCATTTTTTCACTTGAAAACCTCCGGTTCCGGATTTTCTA
>CAYNCR010000367.1:1080-2569 GCA_964395575.1 uncultured Desulfohalobiaceae bacterium | reverse complement strand
GGCAAAAGGCGCACTTGTTCCAGGGACAGTTCCGGGTAAAGCGAAGCAGGAGGCTCCCCGCCTCGCTGGGCGGTCTGATGGGACCTTGTTCAAAGCTGGGCATGACTTTTTCTCCGAGCTTGTCTCCGACCTGCGGATCAATGATCGCAGGTTCCGGCGAGGAAGCAGTTGTAGCGGTACATCATGGCGCAGGCCTTCACCGCCTTTTCCGGGGTGTGATAGAAAACGCTCTGATAGCGCGGACAGGAGGCCTCTTCAATGGTCCTGTCCGACTCCCCGGACTGCAGGCGAACTCCGAAAATGGGCTTTTCATGGGTCTCCATGAGACGGGCCACCGTCTCCACGTAATCTTTTTCGAAACAGGCCAGCTCCCGATCCACCTCTTGCAGATAACTCGCGGAATAGCCGGGATCAATGCGGCCCACGGCATCCAGGTATTCCCGGACAAAGGCGCGCCTGCCCAGGATGCCCAGATTGATGATCGCGTCGCATCCGTCCCAGGCGGCGAGCTTTTCCAGGGTCTTCACGGGCAGGGCGAGATCGCTTTCCCCCACCAGATCCACGGGATTGGAGCGGCTCCAGTAGGGCGGCAGCTCCGCGTCCAGAAAGTCGAGGATGTCCCGGCTCAACTCGGGGAGCTCGAGCCCGTGCTGGGCGCACATGTCCGCGGTGATTACGCCCCAGCCGCCGCCGAGAGTGACCACCGCGACCCGTTTTCCCCGCGGCAGGGGAAGGGAGGAAAAAGCGGCGGTGAGGTCGAGAAGGTCCATGGGCCCGTCCACATTGATGATCCCCGCCTGCCGGCAGAGCCCCTCGAAGACGGCGCTGTCCGAGCTCATCGCTCCGGTGTGGCTCGCCGCGGCCTTGCTCCCCTCCTTGGTGTTGCCGCCCTTGAGCAGGACGATGGGCTTGTTGCCGGAGGTCCTGCGAGCGGCCTCCAGAAAGCGGGGCCCGTCCTTGGGGCTTTCCAGATAGAGCATCACCGTGCGGGTTTTTTTATCCGCGGCAAAATAGTCCAGGTAGTCCTCCACGCTGAGCATGGCCTCGTTGCCCGACCCGCAGAAGGAACGGATCCCGATGCCCTGCTGCTCGGCGAAGGAGAGGAGCTGAACGCCCATGTTTCCGGACTGGGAGACCATGGCTGTGGACCCCGCACGGGGCTGGACGATGGAACCGGTGCAGTAGAAGCTGTGGTGCGGGTTGCACAACCCCATGGTGTTGGGGCCCATAATGGTGATGCCCAGCCTGGTGGCCTTGTCCACAAGATGATCCTCGAGCTCGCGGCCTTCCGCACCGGTTTCTCCGAAGCCGGAGGCGATGAGCACCATGCGCCGGATGCCCTTTTGCCGGAGATCGTCCAGGAGCCCGGGGATTTGGGCCGCCGGAATGGTTACCACCGCCAGATCCGGAGTCTCCGGCAGGGAGGCGAGCGAGGTGTAGGCCTCTCGCCCGGCGATGATCCCGCCCTTGGGGTTGACCAGATAGACGG
>CAYNCR010000367.1:0-1070 GCA_964395575.1 uncultured Desulfohalobiaceae bacterium | reverse complement strand
AAACCCGCCGCTGATGGTGTTGGTGACCAGGAGGTGCCCCCATTTGCCCATCCGGGCGGAGGCCCCGACGAAGACGATGCTGCCCGGCCTGAAGAACTGCTCGGTGTTCTCGGGGGAGATCGCCGGACGCCGGCGCGAAACGCCAGCATCCCGTTTGAGCACGGCAAGGGCATCCGCGGCGAGCACCTGACCCTGGGCAGTGACCAGAAGGGGATTGATGTCCAGCTCGGCGAGGCTCGGATAGTCCCGGGCCATGGCCCCGAGTCCGGTCAAGGTGCAGACCAGGGCTGCTTCGTCGGCAGCCATCTGATTGCGAAAACCCTGTAACAGGCTGTATCCCCGGATTTCCCGGATCATGCCCAGGGCTTCCTGCTCGGTGACCGGGGCGAGCCTGAGGCTGAAATCGGACAGGGCCTCGGTGAAGATTCCGCCCAGGCCGAACATAATCACGGGGCCGAACTGCGGATCCCGGAAAAATCCGGCAAGGAACTCGCGCTGGGCCGTGATCTGCGGCTGAACGAGAACCCCTCTCAGCCCCGGGGTGCCTTGCATGCCCGCATACGCCCCGCGGACGGCATCTGCGTCTTCCAGGCCGAGCCGAACCAGACCGGCCTCGGTCTTGTGCCCCATGTCGCGCACCAACCCCTTGAGCACCACCGGATAGCCGATCGCCTCAGCCGCCTGTGCCGCATCATCGGGGGAATATGCCGTGTGCTCGGTGACAACGGGGATGGTGTATTCGTGCAGGAAGGCCTTGCTCTCCGATTCATCCAATCCGCTCGAGCCGGCCAAAAGCGCCTGTTCAACAGTGTGCCCGAGATCCGGGGGCATGGCACCTCCTTGTTCAATTATCCGGCACGGAAAGGGAATTCCGTTCCACTCCCCGGCCGGTCGCGGAAAAATGTTCTTGTACTATACAACGAAGGGGAAAGCAAAACGTCCACGGCATTCAAAACCATCAGAATGCATTCATACAACCCTCATTCCCGGGCCGACCCGGGCACAACCAAGCATAAAAATGGTGCGCGGGGAGCCCTGTTGAATCCTGCCTTCGGCAGGGCAGCTACGCT
>CAYNCR010000366.1:0-2573 GCA_964395575.1 uncultured Desulfohalobiaceae bacterium | reverse complement strand
GCACATCCCCGACTTCCCGCGCTGTATCTCCATATAATTCAAGCTATTGGAAACATTTTCATCCAAAAAAAGAGAGAAAACGATATCTCCAACCAGCTCACCTCTATCAACGGCGGATCAGCCGTTGATAGAGGCTGGTATTCTTGGTGCTTCAGGCAAGCTCTACTGGTCCGGCAGCACCTCACAAATGAACATCCCTTGAGCACGGGCTCAAAAGTAGCCCATGCTGCGCAAAATTTCCATTTGCTGCTCCTTGTCCGGATTCCTGCCCCCACGTTCCGCTATCTCGCTTCGTGCTGTGCAGGGATAACAGTCCAAAGAGCGATAGCCCTGTTCATACAGGGAACAATAGGGCATGGATTCCGACAGAACAAGGGACCAAATATCCATCTCCGTCCATTCCAGGATCGGGTTCACCTGCAGATAGTGCGGATCCTTTCTGGTCTCGAAGACGGAGCGCTCACTCCTGCCGGAATGTTCGTCCTGACGCAGTCCGGTGAGAAGGACGTGTGCCCCGTTGGCCGCCACCGCGCCGCGCAGGGGCTCGATCTTGAGCTTCCGGCAGCAGGTGACCGCATCCCTGCCGGGCTCTTCAGGCACATTTCCCGTGTCCGCCCCGGCTCGCTTTTCGGCGACACCCCACTCTTCCACCAGTCTGCGGCAAAAGCTCTCGATCTCGGAAAACTCCAGACCGGTGGTCACTCTGAGCGCCTGCGGCAATGGGGGATTATCCGGAAAGAGCTCCCGCAGAACGGACCCCCACAACCATAAGACAACAGAGGAGTCCTTGCCGCCGGTCCAGGCCACATACACCGTGGATGGGTCATTGTCGGACGCAATACGCTGAAGCCGCTCCCTGGAGCGCTCCACCTTCTCCGGGAGGGAGGAGTCTTGGTGCAACATGGTCGATATCCCGAGTTGTTGGATTGCGGGGAGGCATCCCCGTGCATTTCGAGTCTTTGACTGCGGAGTTTACTACGCTTGCCATCAAAGGTCATCCCCGCCTGCTCGGGGCTCGAAATCCTTGCACTGAGCCTCGCCAACGAATCAGCTCGAACCTTGTAACTATTCACCATCTTCCGAAACCGACATGTTCGCGGGGCCTTTTTGAATCTTGAACCTCCGACTCTGGATTTTCTAACGCTCGCCACGTGGGGGCATCCCTGCCCCCACGTGGCGAGCGAAGAAAATCGAACA
This sequence comes from uncultured Desulfohalobiaceae bacterium, assembly GCA_964395575.1. Classification (GTDB taxonomy): domain Bacteria; phylum Desulfobacterota; class Desulfovibrionia; order Desulfovibrionales; family Desulfothermaceae; genus JAIPDU01. Next base: position 1,376 of record CAYNCR010000366.1, on the reverse strand, counting down.
GAGTCTACGCTGGATAGATTCAAAAAACCCCGCGAACATTTACGCTGAATCCAGGGAGGTGCTGAATAGTTACCGAACCTTTCGCAATATTGCCGAGCTGAAATCGGGATCCCGTTCGCGATTTCTCACCTGACGAGCGTAATCCCCGGTTGCCCGAACTCTTCAGTGCAACTCTTTCCCCAAACCCAAGACAGGGTATCGGCAACGGAATACTGGAAGAAAGGCATGGATGCCGGAAAGCAAAAAGGAAGGTCGGTAAGTCCGCCATAAAGGAATGAAAAGCCGGCGAAGGGGACTAGCCCCCCTGACCTACTGATTACGAATCCCTTTCAACCCCGTTTTATCGAACATCAACCGAGCCCCCTTAATGTCAATTTTTTCCTGAATGACGGGCTTTTTTTGTCTAACTTTATCTCAATGAGCGTCACCTGGTCTCTCAAAAATTAAGCAGAAACTAAAATTGAATCGGCGCATATTTGGGTTGTGAGTGCATGGAGCGGATTTTCGTGATAAGGTCGGGGCAAATACCACAAAGGAAATTCAGGTCGATATAACTTGCCGAAATTACAGAATATAAAATATTTGAAAAGAAAAATCAAATGACGGGTTGTCTTTATTTCTTGACTCCTTTATGGACCTAGTTAAGGAGATGAAGGGATGAAGGATACCAAATTACTCAACGTCGAGATCGCGGAGCACCCGCCCCTACTCACCTGGACGTGAGGATCATCCACTGCAAGAAGGAAGCAGGGGGCCATGAATACCACAAGCGACTTTCAAGAGAAGGCAAAAAGCTGAAAGAACAGTTCCCATACTATTCAGTGGAGATGGAGATGCTTGTTAACAAGCTGAGCTTCCTGTGCGATGCAGCAGAAAAACTTGAACATAAAGGTCACATGATCGGAGCGCGGAAAGGTATGGGGGCCTTTTTGGAGGGTGTGGCGATGAAGTGAACAATATGAGATCAGGGAATACGAGTCCGACTAGTAACAGACAACGGGCCGGGGCGCTGCTCCGGTCCCTTCTAGGAGAAGACCTATGATGGAGAAATCAAAGACGGAACTCGCGACCGAGGCGCTTGCGATCCTCACGGCCCTGGAAGGGAAGCTTCGCGAGGAGGGTCCGGAGGTGCAGCAGGACATTGACCAGGTTCAGTATTTTCAGACCTCGCTCCGCATCATGCGTAATTCCTGGCTTGACCACGCGCGGGTGAGCTTCAGGCCGGATGATCCTTCTGCGAAAGGGTAACAATTTGGCAACAGGCCGGGGCAAAAACTCCGGCCCTTTTCCCGTCAGTCGTGAGGATGGAAGTTTGAAATTATATAACCTTCATTCCCGGGCCGACCCGGGCACAACCAAGCATGAAAATGTCGCGA
>CAYNCR010000365.1:0-2606 GCA_964395575.1 uncultured Desulfohalobiaceae bacterium | reverse complement strand
ATTATATACTTAATCAACTTAGTTAACTCAACCAACCAACCTCACTACTTATCGCTTTTTTATGACTCGCGGATAACGCGGATAATGTTTATGTGTTTAGTGCCTGCCCCGTGAAATGCGATTCCGATTTTTATCGGAAGAGCATATTTCATCGGGGTTGATGTGTTTCCGGGTAGAGCGGGTCGTTACCTTCCCGCTCCCCCACAGAGCCGTACGAGCGGATTTCCCGCATACGGTTCCTCTCATTTTGGTTTCGCTAAAACATAAGAGTGATATATCTTGGGTTTAAGCAATGGATGCCATTGGTTTACCAACTTGGTAAACCGTTCCCATTGCCATTTTGGTTTCCCTCCACGTCTGTTTAGCCATTTGTGCAACAATGCCTTCACCTGATGGTAGAAGGCAGCTAAACTTCTGGAATTGAACGTTATCCCATAATAATTGTAATGTCCACGAAGTTTGGCATTTATCTCACTTATAATTTCTTTGAGTGTTTTATGCCGGTTTCGTTTCAGCCATTCTCTCATTGCATTGAGGGCATTGGAAAATTTCTTTTTGCGCGTTTTACGTTTAAGGATAGTTTTCCCTTTCCTGCTTTTGCCCATATAATGAGTAAAGCCAAGAAAATCGAAACTCCTGTTTCCGTTTTTCGGTTTGTTCAGGTTTATAATCCGTGTCTTTTCAGGATGTAAACGCAAGTCATATTTTCCAAACCGCTTTGGCAATACATCCATAACACGGTTGGCGTCTTCTGCGTTTTCAAACCCAAGAACAAAATCATCGGCAAATCGAACTATGAAACTCCTGCCTTTCAATCTCGGCTGGATAACCTGTGAAAACCATTCATCCAACACATAATGCAGATAAATATTGCTCAAAAGAGGCGATATGAGTCCTCCTTGCGGCGTACCCTCTTCCGGGTAGGTTAATTGGTGTCCCTCCATAATGCCTGCTTTAAGCCATTTATCCACCATTTTGCGTATCACTCCATCTTTTACCCGTTTGGCAAGGAAATCTCTCAGTATGCCATGGTTTATGCTCCCGAAATAGTCCTGGATATCTGCATCTATTATATAGCGCATACCTCCAAAACTTACTTGTTTAAACATATACTCTATGGCGTGATGCGGGGAACGGTTGCGTCTGAACCCATACGAGAAGTCTTTAAATATCTCCTCATATACCGGCTCTAGTACTCGCCGCACTCCTGATTGCAGAACCTTGTCCTCTACGGTTGGTATGCCAAGAGGGCGTGTATCCGATTTCCCTTTTGGGATATGAATCCGCCGAATTGGCGGAGCTGTATACCTGCCGGATTTGTACTTGGCAAGTAGCTCGGGTATGCGTGTCTCGGCTTCCAACGAATAGTCATACCAATTCTCTCCATCTGTCCCCCGGCTACTACTCTTGTTGAGTTTATAGAACTCATTTGAGAGCAGCTCGCTGGTGATGAACTGATTCAAATTGGTCAATGGTTCGTTACTAAATTTCCTCGCTCTTTCTGCTATCTGCAATTCTACTGTTGACATTTTCTCCATGTCTCTGGTACATTTAATGTTTCTAAACTACAGTCCCAATAATGAGGCATCCCGTATCTACATCTCTGTGATACGTTTTCCCTTCCCTACTCTCTGGCTTTCACGGGACTGATTCGCCAGATTTCAACCGGTACTATGGGGATGCTAAGACTGCCTTCACCCGTCTCCCTCCCTTCGGTTTCCCTCGGTCAGGATACCATCTGCGGTATTGCCTCTTCTTTTCGCTATGCCGGGTGGCAATACGTACCCGACACGCCAAGCCAGTATTTTAGCGCGACTTGACTCCGGCGCCGCCTTTCCGCCTGGAGGTGAGAGGCTCTCCCAAGTTCCCGTAGAAACCTCTATACATATGCCCTGCTCTCCGACCCCGGTCAGGCATAGTTCCCTTACCATGACGGTTACTATGCTTCCGTTCCCATAGACAGAAATATGAAAACCTAAACATTAACTTTATTTTCGAGGCTCTATCACATGGCTTTTGTATTCCCTGTGTACGCTTCGTGCCTGCATCTCTGCTGACTACGCAACACTCGGTTCTGGGTGCTGGTTAGGCGTTCCCAGGTAGGAGTGGATACCTACAGGTTTCTGATGAAAAGTTTCAAAGAACTATGCTAATCCCCTTTTCACGGGCTTAGCTTGGCGCAATCTGTCCATAAAGTCACTTTTTTGCGATTAAAGCACCAAATTACAAATCACAAATCACAAATAAATTCCAATATTCAATGACCGAAATTTCAAATGAAGAATTAAGTTAATGAATATAAGTCGTTTAGAACATTTATATTTGGAATTTGAATTTTATTTGTTATTTGGTGCTTGTTATTTGGAATTTTGTTACGCGACATTATATGACTTTATAGACAAGCACTAATTAGAGTTTGACCATAAATTGATAAAACCCTCGTTCCTTATTTGAATAAAAATGATATAATTTCGCTGCAATTAAAGCGAATAGGAGTGTAGATGTTGAGAAGAACTATTACAGATATTTTGATCTTATCATTGCTAGGTATTGGGGTTTTATTGATGATAACCTTCTACCCTGAAGAAAAATCCGAGAGATTTCAA
>CAYNCR010000364.1:2048-2608 GCA_964395575.1 uncultured Desulfohalobiaceae bacterium | reverse complement strand
CAGAGAGATGGGCCGTGAGGGACGGCACTCTGGGACATGCTTCAAGGCCGCTTTTTTGGGGAAGGGGAGAATGTTCCAACCGGCTGAAGGAGTGTGATAGAATAGAGGTATAAGCCGTAAGGGGGAATAGAGCCGCTTTTCAGGTGTTGTAAAGAGGGAGAGTACTGCCAGGGCTTTTGTCATCACGATGGAAAGAGGGAGCAAAACCAGTCCGAGGAGAAAGAGCATGCCCTACTGCGTGAACCATCCCCAGAGGGAAACGAGCTATGTGTGTATGAAGCACGATCTCGCCATGTGCGAGGAGTGCGTCACATGCAGGGATCCGGAGCTCTACTGCAAGCACCGCACGGCGTGTCCCATCTGGTTCGAGTACAAGGAACGAATCAAGGAGGAGCGGCGAAAGCGTGAGAAGAGCGAAGCCGACACCTACGGAGAGGGCGCCGCGGGTTCCGGTTAGTCAAACGGGTTGAAAAGGATGGCCCTAGGGAACCGCAACTTCTGAGCAGGGCGCAAGGACATGCCGTTTCCCGCCTTGCCTGACGTCCGGGGATCGAGAGCCG
>CAYNCR010000364.1:0-2038 GCA_964395575.1 uncultured Desulfohalobiaceae bacterium | reverse complement strand
ACAAAGAAGTGATCAAGGAAGAGAGGCGACAGAAAGAGGGAAGCGAGTATCAGGCTCAAGAAGGAGGTGGTGCGGGCTCCTGAGAACCATCATCGCGCATGTGCAGGGAAACGTTAAGGGTCATTGCATGCTCCATCGGAGCAACGAGGAATCCAATCCATCGTATTTTCTGGCAAGAGATAAAGCATGCGCAGAGGAGATACAGGCGTGAGCCAGGAGAGCTTATCCCGCTGGCTCCCCTAACGTGCCGGATTCGGGGACAGAGAGTCTTTCGATGGCGATTTCCCGGGCCAGGCGCTTGATCAGATCCAGAAGCTCAGCCTCCTGATCCGGGGAGTGGGTCAGGCAAAGCAGGGCCTCGAAGCGGTCCAGTACGCTCATAAAGGCCAGATTGTCATAGCTTTCCAGGACGAACTTGAAGTAGGCGATCTCCGCCCGCGGGACGCGGATATAGATGCGCCCCGACCAGCGCGGGGGCTCATCGCGGGGTGTTTTCTTCCGCATATTCCAGCCTGTAATCCCTGTGGTGGAGATTGTTCAGAGAACCTCTGCCCCGTCTTCACGGACCACCACCATGTGTTCCCATCGTGCGCCTCCCCAGCCGGGGTAGTACAGTCCCGGCTCGATGGTGATGACCATGCCCTGTTCCAGGTTGTCCCGGGAGCTGGATCCCAGCCCCGGGGGTTCGTGGGTCTCCAGGCCAATGCCGTGTCCCAGGGCGTGGGGGAAGTACTTCGCTACCCCGTGTTCCCGGAAGAATTCCGTGACCTTGGCGTAAAGATCCCGAACTGCCGTTCCCGGTCGAATGCTGTCGATGGCCAGTTTCTGGGCCCGGCGCACCAGATCCAGTGTGGCTTCGAACGCCTGTCCCGGATCCGATCCGATCCACAAAGTGCGGGACTGGTCCGAGCAATAGTCGTCCAGGCGTCCTCCCATATCCAGGAGTAACGGGGCCTGATCGGCAACAGCGTTTGCAGTCGGCTGATGATGGGGCCGGGCCGAATTGGCTCCGGATCCAACAATAGGGGGGAAGGACAGCTCCGAGGCGCCGCCCTCCCGAAAGGTCTTTTCCAGCTCCCAGGCGATGTCCGTTTCGCTCCTGCCAGCTATTTGCCAGGATTCGAGCCGGGTGAGAACCTCATGATTCAGGCGGCAGGAATGCCGCAGGGCCTCGATCTCGGACTCGTCCTTGATCGTGCGCATCTCCTCCACCAGACCCCGCATGGGCACAAGCTCGAGCTCGGAGCCGAGACCCTCGAAAAGCTCGTGGCTCATGATCCTGCTCTCGAATCCGATGGTCCTCGCCTTGTCCGCGAAGAATTCCGCGAGCTGTCCCGCCCTGTTCCCGGTGTATCCGAAAATGGTCTCCTCCGGCCAGCACTGGCTGGCGGCCTCCAGGAAGCGGCCGTCCGTGCAGAGCCAGTCCTTTCCTGCAAGGGTTATAAGAAGGCATCCGGCGCTCTCGTTGCACTGCGGATCGTGCAGCTCGAATCCGCTCAAATAGTAGCGGTTTGCCGGATGCAGCACGAGGTAGGCATCGAGGTCGTTCTCCCTCAGCTTGCGGCGCAGGGCTTCCCGTCGCGTGGCGAAAACATCCCGCATGGCGATCTCCGGGTGCGATTGGCGTGTTTGGGGCTTGGCCCAGTGCGGTAAAAAAACTGATGGGAAAAGATAGAGCAGTATATCCGAGCGGTCAATGCGGTTGAGCGGCCCGGAGTGAAAAAGCGTGTTGACATTTCCCGGAAAATGGTAAGAATTTTCCGGAACCCTTTTCGAATAGGGCGAGGCATGAGCACGCAGACGAGCCCTGCTTGACGCAGGCCGTCTTTCCTGCCATGGCCTGCCCTGCACCTGTTTTGAGGAGTGGGTGCGGGATCGGCATCGTTGGCCGGGTCTCTCAGAAAAAGCAGTGGGTTCAATCCGTTTGCCTATACCCCCTCATTCCCGGGCCGACCCGGGCACAACGAAACATGAAAATGCAAGGCGAAGGCGGGTGGACGCTGAAGCGCGGGTTTCATCCCGGGTTTTCCATGATGGG
>CAYNCR010000363.1:0-2645 GCA_964395575.1 uncultured Desulfohalobiaceae bacterium | reverse complement strand
TGATGAAGGCGGTGGACAAGTTCGAGTACCGGCGCGGCTACAAGTTCTCCACCTATGCCACCTGGTGGATCCGCCAGGCCATTACCAGGGCCATCGCGGACCAGGCCCGCACCATCCGCATCCCGGTGCACATGATCGAGACCATCAACAAGCTGGTCCGCACCTCCCGCTACCTGGTCCAGGAGCTGGGCCGGGATCCCCTGCCGGAGGAGATCGCCGAGCGGATGGACTATCCCGTGGAAAAGGTCAAGAAGGTCCTGCGCATCGCCAAGGAGCCCATTTCCCTGGAGACGCCCATCGGCGACGAGGAGGACTCCAATCTGGGCGACTTCATCGAGGACAAGCGAGCACCGGCTCCCGCGGACGAAGTGGTGCACACCAAGCTCGGGGACCAGATCCAGAACATCCTCTCCGAGCTGACTCCCCGCGAGGAGCAGGTGCTGCGCAAGCGCTTCGGCATCGGGGAAAAGTCGGACCACACCCTGGAGGAAGTGGGCAAGCTGTTCAACGTGACCCGTGAGCGCATTCGGCAGATCGAGGCCAAGGCCCTGCGCAAGCTGAAGCATCCCTCGCGGAGCCAGGTGCTGCGGGCCTACTACGACGGATAGGCTGGGTCCGTCCCTGCGGTCCGCAGGCCGCGAACGATGGACATTGATCGGCTTATTATGTCAAAATGACAGAGAATAGATCTTCCGGAAATGACCGAGACCGGCAGGGTCCGGTCAAGAGTGGCTCTGCTCTCCCGGTGCGGTCTCTTTTTTTTGGAGCGGACTCAAACAGCTCAATCGAGTGGAGGGCGATATATGAATATCCTTATGCTCTATCCGGCCTATCCGGATACATTCTGGAGCTTTAAGCACGCCTTGAAGTTCATTTCCAAAAAGGCGGCCTTCCCTCCCTTGGGACTGTTGACCATCGGCTCCATGCTCCCGGGGGACTGGAACAAGCGCCTGGTGGATCTCAATGTGGAGAAGAAGGTCAAGGAGAAGGACCTGCAGTGGGCGGACATGGTCTTCATCAGCGCCATGCTGGTGCAGAAGGAGAGCGCACGCGAGCTCATCCAGCAGTGCAAGGAGCGGGGCAAGACCGTTGTCGCAGGCGGCCCGGCCTTTACCGCCCAGATGAACGAGTTTCCGGAGGTGGATCACTTCGTGCTCAACGAGGCCGAGGTGACCCTGACCCAGTTCCTGCAGGACCTCGAGGCAGGCCAGCCGGGGCGCGTGTACGACGACGAGTCGCGGCCCGAGATCACCGAGACCCCCATTCCCATGTGGTCCCTGATCAACGTGAACGACTACGCCACCATGCCGGTGCAGTATTCCCGCGGCTGCCCCCATGACTGCGAGTTCTGCGACATTATCATCATGAACGGGCAAGTGCCCCGGACCAAGACTCCGGAGCAGATGGTGCAGGAGTTCCAGGCCCTGTATGACGCTGGATGGCAGGGCGCTGTCTTCATCGTGGACGACAACTTCATCGGGAACAAGCAGCGGGCCAAGAAGATGCTGCCGGAGCTGGCCGAGTGGCAGCGGGAGCGGGACTATCCCTTTACCCTGCTCACCGAGGCCAGCGTGAACATGGCGGACGACGAAGAGTTGATGCGGAAAATGTCCCAGGCCAACTTCAACAAGGTCTTTCTGGGGCTGGAGACGCCCAATCTGGAGAGCCTCAAGGAGTGCGGCAAGACCATCAACGCCAACAGGGACATGGAGGCATCCGTCCGGACCATCCACGAGCACGGGATGCAGGTGATGGCCGGATTCATTCTCGGTTTCGACAACGACACGGAGAGCGTCTTCGACGCCCAGATCAACTTCATCCAGCGGCTCGGAGTGGTTACAGCCATGGTGGGCATTCTGGGCGCGATCCCGCGCACCAAGCTCTGGAACCGGCTCAAGTCCGAGGGCAGGCTATTGGAGGGCACCAGCGGGGACAATACGGACGGAAGCATCAACTTCATGCCCAATATGGGCATTGAGCGGCTGCTGTTGGGCTACAGGAGGGTGGTCTCCACGATCTACTCCCCCAAGGAATACTATGAGCGGATCTACACCTTTGTGAAGAACTTCCAGCCCACTGCCAGGAGCAGGATCAGCCGGGATGAGATCAAGGCCCTGTTCAAGAGCATGATCCGTATCGGGATCTTCTCCAGGTCGTGTCTGCTCTACTGGAAGCTGATCATCAAGACGGCCTTCACCAAGGTCCGTGCCCTGCCCACGGCCGTCGAGCTGGCTATATACGGGCACCACTACGAGAAGATCGCCAAGAAGTGCCGGGACTCCATCACCAACTATGTCAATCGCACCTACTCCGGGTGTTCCGACGGTGTCTCCAACTAGCTCATCCAATACCCTCTATCCTGCGCAGAAAAGCCCCGGGATCGCCTCCCGGGGCTTTTTTTGTATGAAAATGCGCTCAACTTGCTGAAGTATAGGGAAATTATCCGCGAGGCAATAGCGTGTGGAGCGCTTTGCCGGGGTTCATAATACACCACGGCCTTGTCGGTACCCTTTGAGGTGAACTTGCTGCTGCTCCGGACAAAAGACGCACCATGAAAACCTTGCCTCCAAGGAGGTGGTGCGGGAATGTGGATACGGTGCTCAGTATCCCGTCAGGTGAAACCCGGGATGAACCCCGCGCTTCAG
>CAYNCR010000362.1:0-2675 GCA_964395575.1 uncultured Desulfohalobiaceae bacterium | reverse complement strand
ATTCCGGGGATGGGCAGGATGACGAACAGGGTGAGCTTGGGGCTGATCCAGGCCATGAATCCGGCCGCCGCGAGGCCCAGAAAGACGGCGTCGTTGAGCGCAACCAGCCCCATGCCCGTGGCCTGCCGCACCTGCTGAATGTCGTTGGTTGCGTGGGCCATGAGGTCGCCGGTTTCGGTCCGATCGAAGTAGGGCGCGGACAGGCTCTGAATATGGCTGTGGAGCCGGTTGCGCAGCCCTTCCTCCACGCGGCGGGAGGTGCCCAGGAGGCATCTTCGCCACAGATAGCGGAAGAGCCCCATGCCCAGGGCGATCCCCACGATGTACAGGGCGTAGACAAGGAGCGCGGAGGGCTCGATGCGGAAGGCGGTGATGTCGTCCACCGCCAGCTTGATCACTCGGGGGATGAGCAGTTGCAGGACGTCCACGACGATCAGGCTCGCCAGGCCGATAAGCAGGACCGCCTTGTGTTCGCGGAAGTAGGGCTTGAGCAGGGAGAATCCGTTCATACACAGGTCTCGGCCGGTTGCGTGCGTGAAAGTCGATGCGGCGGAATTGCGGGCGCGTTTGTCGCGCTGCGGCGCGCAGTGCTCGGTTTGTGCGTGATCAGTGGCAATACTCCGTATTTACCATGTCGCAGGAAGAAAGGAAAACAGTCTTCGGAGAGGCTTAAGGCAAGCAAAACGTCCCGACAGGCTCCTCTGGCGTACAAAAAAATCCGAAAGCCCCGTGATTGGGGCTTTCGGAGAGGAAGGAGGGTGTTTTCCGGTTCAGGGGGGAGGGGAAAGACGGTCTATCTCATGCCGTGGCCACCCATCATGTGACCTCCGCCCATATGGCCGCCGCCCATGTGGCCGCCGCGGCCTCTGCCGCGCTGCATGCCCCAGCCTCCGCCGCGCTGTTGCTGTCGCCGCTGATATTGGCGCTGTTGAGGCCGGCGTTGCTGCTGTCTTTGCTGCATCATCCTGTTTAGCTGTTGACGGTCTCTGGCAATGTTATGGTTCAGCTCGCGAACCTTGTCCATATTCGGATTTTCCCGGGCGAGCTCACGATTCATCTCCGCCCTGGCCGACCCGATCCGCGAGCGGAGCTGATCCGGATTCTGTGCCTGGTTATAGGACTGCTGTACGGTTGTGACCGCGCTGTTTTGCGTGTTCTTCCCCTGCCAGGCCGGGGCCTGGCCGGCGAGGAGCAGTGTCGCGAGCATTCCCGTTACAAGTATGGTCAGCGTTCGCATTGTCTTCTCTCCTTGATGGATTTCCTGTCTCTTTAACACATTAAAAGCAAATTGCGTGCCAGGGAAAGGCGCTGGACGCCAAAAGCGCGTGCCGGGCCCTGAGAGGAAGATGCCGAAAGAAGCGCCGGAGAGGTGTGTACAATAGAGATACACCATTGCGGGGGGATGTATCGTGTGAATACACTTTCCTTGTTGATCCCAGTGGGCGGGTAAAGGGAGATAAGCTGTTGCCGCGTTGCCTTTCCGAACGCCGACAGTTCCTGAAACAGCCGATGGTTCCCAGACGCGGGGCGGGCCCTTGACGGTTATGGGAAATCGGTTTCGACGGGGCACAAAGATTGCTTGGGAAAAACCGGCGAAGGGAAGCAACTGTTGGAAAGTCTCGCCGTGTCCGGGGAGACAAGGGCCGGGCTTTTATGCCGGGCCCAGCAGGCCTGTTTCGCGATTGTACGATCAGTGTGAATGAACAGCGCAACAAAGGAGAGAGGGTATGAGTCAGTCATCCGGTGGCGGAGAAAAGCGGGGAATCTCACCGTTCGTCCTTGTCGCTGTCGGCTTTGCGCTCCTCGTATTTGGACTCGTAGGGGGGTACACCCTCAACATGAGCGGCGGAGCCGGAGAGGATACGGCAGGGATAGCCCTGCCGGTTGCCGCTGAAAAGGCCTATGCCAAGGCGGCGGAGAATTATCTCTGTCCCTGCGGCTCCTGTGCCGAGGCGCTCGCGGAATGCGAGTGCGAGACAGCAAACGGGGTGAGACAGGACACCAGAAAGCGGCTTGCCCAAGAGGAGAAGGTGGAATTTTCGGATGTCACCTGGATTTTGGAGAACATCCACAAGGCCCAGCCTGTCCGCTGACAGGGCCGATTCGTGGAAAAAAGACAGGATCTCGAAAGCCTGAAAAACCGCAAAACCCCCAGCTCTAGCCGGTCCTACAGGGCTGGGGGTTTTGCGGTGCAACGATGTTGTGCGTCTTACCGGGGTGACATCCTCTGATGCAGAGGAGCTCTGGGCTGAGCACAAGGAAGGGGGAATTTTTCCGGTCACTGCTTGTGGTTATTTCCTTGCGGGTTTATGATAAAGGATATAATAAACCATATTCGACATGGAGGCATGCATGCACAAGGTTCTTATAGCCTATGTCACCCGGACCGGGAAAACGGAGAAGATGGCCAACCTCATCGCGGAGGGCATCCGCATGCAGGGGAGCGAGCCGGTGGTCAAAAAGATAGCGGAGTTGAAAAAGACTGAGGATCTGGAGGGATACGATGGGTACGTCTTCGGCTGTCCCACCTATCATCGGGATATAACGGACGGGATGAAAAAATTCCTTTTCCTGGCGGAAAACCTGAGTCTGGTGGGCAAGATCGGCGGAGCCTTCAACGCCTATACCCACAGCGGGGAGTCCGGGGAGATTATCTACGACACCATGAAATACGT
>CAYNCR010000361.1:1856-2678 GCA_964395575.1 uncultured Desulfohalobiaceae bacterium | reverse complement strand
AAAAAGGCGTATCCGTATTCTTCGTCCAAAACCAGAAAGATGAGCATAGTCAGCCACGTGAAAAGCCCCCCCACGATCGCGAGCCCGTCCAGCCCGTCTATGAGATTGACCGCGTTGATCAGCAGCAGGAACCAGAACACGGTGGCCAGGAAGCTGAGACTGCCCGCCATCAGGGCGGGAAGCTCAATATCCACGGGATAGTGGATACGGAGGCCTCCCCAGAAAGCGAGCCCTGCGGCCAGGATTTGCAGGACGAGTTTCTGTCCGGGCCCCAGCCGTCTGACATCGTCCCACAAGCCCGTCGCGAAGCAAAGCGCAGCCCCGCCCAGAAAGGCGAGCTTTTCCGCGCTCAGGGTCACCTGGCTGGTAATGGGGTTGTCCACCAGCGCTGCCAGAACAAGGCCCAGAAAAAAGGCCAGGAAGATCGCGAGTCCTCCGATGCGAGGTACGAGACCCTGATGGACCTTGCGCTCGCTCGGCCGATCCACCGCATTCAGCCGCAGGCCGACACGCCGCACAGCTGGGCCCAGCGCATAGGAGGCCAACAGTGTGATGAGGAAGGCGAAAAGGAGTGTGGTCATAGATGGTTGCTTTCCGGATCCCGCGCCGAGCCTGTCCAGGCACGGTTGAATCGATGGCGGAAACTGTGGAGGACCTTCCTCCCGTTCCTTCCGACAGAATCCCTCGGCCTCGCCTGGAGACCGCGAAGGAACGACTGCTTCAACTTGGCAGATATCCTCCCATGAATCAAGGAATTGTCCGTATGCCAGTGGGGCGGTGAATCAGTGTGTCGGTGAGTCAGTGTATCAGTGGTCGGTAATC
>CAYNCR010000361.1:0-1846 GCA_964395575.1 uncultured Desulfohalobiaceae bacterium | reverse complement strand
CAGAGGGCAGAGGTCGGTGGTCAGTTGTCGGTGGTCGGATGTCGGACGTCGGAAGATCGGCGGGAGGGATGTCTTGAGAGACGGATCCGGCTAGGTACAAGCGTTGACGTATCTCTGGATTCCAAGATAATTTATATACGTTAAAGGACGAGTTGGAGGTGTCCGCGATACCCGATTCATTCGAAAGAGCATTGGTAACCCATCAAAAAAACGGACAGGAGCTGCATATGGCTGGCAAGACGAAAAACGACCTGGTGAACGAGGCAGCACGGAAGGCGGAAATGACCAAGAGCAAGACCAAAATGGTCCTGGACACCCTTCTCGAATCCATTGAAGAGGAGCTGCGCTCGGGGCGCAAGGTGACCCTCTCCCCCCTGGGCAACTTCTCGGTCACACAGCGCAAGGCTAGGCGGGGTCGAAACCCCTCCACCGGTGAAACCATACAGATTCCCGCCCAAAACGACGTGAAATTCAGCCCTAGCCGAAACATCAAGGACCAGTTCAACTAGGACGACTGGACACCAAGTCTGATAGCTCGCTCTGTCGCGGCCCGGATTGGTTGCTACGGCCTCTCCGGAGAAAGGCCGGTGCCATCGCGGAATGGGAACAAGAATGAGCCAACCGCAGAGAGACAGGGGCTCGCGAAAGGTGCCCTTGTGGCGTGTCGGGCCCTCCGTGGCGGGGCGCACCAAGAGATCTGGAACCCAGTCTCCGTGCAGGGAGGAGTCCATTTCGGGTTTGCCTCGCCCCGGGGGCAAACCCGAATGCTCTTCCTCTCCGCACCCTTTCGCGCACTCCGCTTGCCCGGTTAAACCGGGACCCCTTTGGGATTCTTCACTGAGGCGCCTCCGCGGTGGCCCCTGTTCATTCCGCTGCGGGCCTCATGCTATCCGGCATTTTATCCTTGTGCACCGCGGTCAATGTGACTGTCGCCTTGGCCGCAAGAGCCTCCTCCCCTTCAATGCGCTCGGAGACCTCGGATTCAGCCACCAGAATGCGCCTCCCCTCCTTGAGCACCCTGGAACGACAGAGAAGCATCTCCCCCCGCACCGGACGGAAAAAATTGATCTTGTACTCCACGGTGAGCAGCTGAAAGTCCTCCGGAATCACGGTGAATGTGGCATATCCGGCGCTGTGGTCCGCCATGGTGGAAATGACCCCTGCATGGACCACTCCGTCCTGCTGCAGATGGATCGGGCCGACCTCCAGGCTGGATTCCAGATAGCCCCTGCGGATCGTTCTCGGCCGTATACGGCAGAAATCGACGAATTCACTGCGAAAGGCTTCTGCCAGATAGTCTGCGCGTTCCCGGGAAATTTCTTCCGCCATGGCCATCCCCCCCTGTGATCGGTGAGTCAGTGTGTCAGTGCGTCAGTAAATCAGTATGTCAGTGAGTCAGTGTATCGGTATATCGGTTACTCAGTTAGATGGTTCGGATGTCGGAATGCCAGATGCCGGATGACCGATAACCGATAACCGACAACTGAGCACGGATGTCGCCCCTTAGAACCAGGCGAAATTGTAACGCACCCCGAAACACAGATAGTTCGACCCCCCATTCACCCCATTGATGAGGCCGTATCCACCGGACCTGTGGTGCACTCTGAAGACCAGCTTCCAATCCCGGGTCGCGGGCACGCGAAAGGCAGTCTCCACCATCATGTAGTACAGAAACCGAGATGTTCGCTCATTCAGGGTGATCTCCTTCTCGTACTCCGGTTTCTCCGTGGCGTAGGACAGCCCGTTGCCGAAGCTGATGCTGCCGAGCCCCAACGGATTGCTCCCGAATTCGTAGCGCAGGTTGGCCGAGAGGACCGCCTCCTGAAAGTGGTGATCCACCCCCTTC
>CAYNCR010000360.1:0-2685 GCA_964395575.1 uncultured Desulfohalobiaceae bacterium | reverse complement strand
CACAGCATTGCGAGAAACCTCCCGGCAAAGGAGAGACGGATGGGTCTTATCAGCGCGATCTGGGGCATAGTCGCCCTTATTGCCATGTGTGTGGCCTTCATTCCCCTTCTGGGGATCCTCAACTGGTTCGTGATCCCCTTTTCCGCAATAGGCGTGGTTCTCGGTTTCCTTTCCCTGAACGGCCCGGGTCGAGCAGGAGCCAGGACCGGGCTCGTCTGTTCCGTGGTCGCCCTGATCCTCAGCTTCGTGCGACTCTCCATCGGCGGGGGGATTATTTAGAGCGGCGAGTGAAAAGCGATGAGTAACGAGTCATGAGTCAAGGGAGGGAAGGAGTCGAAATCAATCGACGAGTTTGCTTTGCTCCCTGTCATTCTCTGCGCTGACTCCTGGATCCCGGACACTGGGACCTCAGCGCTCGAACCGGGTCACACCCTGAATCCCGTGCTTTTATGCGCTATCAAGGCCCTGTCTACCGACCACCCAGTGAGGCGGACAGCCTCCTGATCCAGGCAACAGTGGGATGCCCGCACAACAAGTGCACCTTCTGCACGGTGTACAAGAAGGGGCCACGCTACAAGGTTCGTTCCGTCGCGGATATCGTTGAAGACCTGCGCGAGGCCCGGCGTCTCTACGGAGATTGCTTCCGGAGCATCTTTTTTCCCGCCGGCAACAGTATCGCTATGCCCGCAGAAGATCTGGCCCAGGTGCTTCAGCGAGCCCGTGAGCTCTTTCCGAATCTGGAGCGGATGACGGTATACGGCTCGGCCAAGTATGTCCTGGAGAAAGGGGAGCAGGGCCTGGATCAGCTGGCACGGGCGGGGCTCACGCGTATCCACGTGGGCCTGGAGAGCGGCGACGACGAGGTCCTGGCCTCGGTGCGCAAGGGCTGCGACAGCCGGCAACAGATCGAGGCGGGCCTCATGCTCCGCAGGGCTGGAATCGAGAACAGCAGCTATGTGATGCTGGGTATAGGGGGGAAGGGCAGGAGCCGGGAACACGCCCTGAACACGGCAGCGGCGGTGAATGCGGTTCAGCCGGAGTTCGTCCGGTTGCGCACCTTTGTGCCCAAGGTAAACACCGCCCTGCTCAAGAAAGTGGAGCAGGGTCGCTTCACCGTGCTCGGCCCCCACGAGGTCCTGCGGGAGGTTCGGCTTTTTCTGGAGAACACGGAGGCTTCCACGAGACTCTCCAGCGACCACTACAGCAACTACATCGACCTCCACGGCAGACTCCCCGATGCCAGGGAGACTTTGCTGCGCCGCATCGACGCTTGCCTGGAGCTGGACGCCTCACATTTCCGGCCCTTCTTTGTGGGCAGGGAATGAAGCCCTCAAAAGGCCCGCTTCTATCCGAATGCCGACCGCAGCGCACGCACAAGCCGACGCGTGAGGAGACCGTGTCATGAAACGACTTGGTGCTCTCGGGATCGTTTTTACGGCGCTGCTCATTCTTTTGGGGGCCTGCGGCCGGGGAACGCAAGATAGTGAAAAGCAGGAAGGTCGGGCCAAGAAGGTGCGAGTGGTCGAGGCTGAGCGCGTCTCCACGGAGCAAAAGCGCAGCTTCGCCGGGACGGCCAAAGCCTCGGAAAGGATTCCGCTCAGTTTTGAGATCGACGGCAGAATCCGCTCCCTTGCCGTGGAAATGGGGCAGCGGGTCAAGGCGGGAGAGCTCGTGGCCCGCCTGAGCTGCACCGATTATCAGCTCGAGGCCCAGCGCAGGCAAAGCGGGGTGGACAGGGCGGAAGCCGTCCTGGATCGGGCCCGCAGCGATTACCGCCGCATTCAGAATCTTTACCAAAAGGACCATGCCAGCCGCAGTGAGCTGGACCGGGCCCGCGCGGAACATCGTTCCGCAAAGGCTGGTCTGAGCGAGGCGAAGAAGGCCCTGGAGCTTGCCCGCGACAAGGTGGAGGACTGTGCTCTGACCACGGACAGGTCGGGGCGCATTGCCCGCGTCCCTGCGGAAGAGCAGCAGAATGTCCGTGCGGGGCAGACAGTTGCCGTCCTTTCCATGGTGGATCGAATGCAATTGCGCGTCTTCGTCCCCGATGACGTGATCGCCCGGATCGAGCCCGGTGATCGTGCAGAGGTTCGCTTCCGCGTCCTGTCCCCGGAAACCTTCCCGGCCAGAGTCGACGAGATAGGGGTGGAGGCGGCCAAAAGCACCACCTATCCGGTCCGCCTGGATCTCGAGCGCCAACCGGAAGGGCTGCGTCCGGGCATGGTGGGCAGAGCCGTGTTCCGTTTTCCTGCGCGCTCCAGGCTGGTCCTTCCCCCGAGCTCCGTGCTGGGGCGGGAAGAGGGCAAGGCCCGGGTCTTTGTCGTGGATCCGGAGACCGGCAGGGTGGAGAAACGTTCCCTCGAGGTTGGCGAGCTGACGGAACAGGGACTGATCCTGCGCAGTGGCCTCAGAGAGGGCGAGCTGGTGGTTGTTCGCGGAATGACCCGCCTGGAGCCTGGGCAGAAGGTTGAGATCACGAGGCAATAGGCGGAGGTCGGATATCGGACGTCGGAGGACAGGGGCCAGACGTCAGATGTCAGACGTCAGATGTCAGAAGTAAAGGGACTTTCACTATACAGCCTTCATTCCCGGGCGGTCCCGGGCACAACCAAGTATAAAAATTGCGCGGCGAGTCGGGGATTGCGCTGATGCCTGTGTTTCATCCCGGTGTCCAGTGCAGGGAAG
>CAYNCR010000359.1:0-2689 GCA_964395575.1 uncultured Desulfohalobiaceae bacterium | reverse complement strand
GAAGAAAAATCTTACAAAGAATATATTGTACAGTTTGAAAAGGATGTCCAGAAAAAGACCATTGAAAATGTATTCAACACATACAATATAAGAAACTTTTCCTATCTCACCTCTTCGCGGGAAAGGGGATATATTCTGTTGATCCGCCTGAAAGACAAAATCGAATCAACTCTTCAACAGCTCAGACAAGAAAAAAGCGTCAAGTACATTGATCCCAACTATGAAATACACATTGAAAAGTCCAAATAGTCTTTTCGCACCTCTGGGCATTCCGCCTTCACTCTTCCGCCCATCCCATTGAGCGCTCCACCGCCTTTTTCCAGCCGCTGTACGCCATCTCGCGCTCTCCCTGCTCCATACTCGGCTGCCAAGTGGTCTGTGTTTCCCAGCTCACAACGGGATTCTCTCCCGCGGACCAGAACCCCGTGGCGATGGCAGCGGCATAGGCGGCGCCCAGGCATGTGGTTTCCGTGGTTCCCGGCCTGCTCACGGGAACGTTCAGGATATCCGCCTGGAACTGCATCAGGAGCTCGTTGACCACCATCCCTCCGTCCACGCGCAGCTCCCGAAGCGGCACCCCCGAATCCCTGTTCATGGCCTCCACGATGTCGCGCGTCTGATAGGCCGCAGCCTCCAGCGCTGCTCTGGCGATGTGGTGTTTCGTGGCGTATCCGGTCAGGCCGGTGATCACTCCCCGCGCGTCCGGCCGCCAGTACGGTGCGAGCAATCCGGAGAAGGCGGGCACGATGTAGACCCCGCCGTTATCCGCAACCTCGGCAGCCAGATCCTCCACCTCGGCAGGGCTGCGGATCAGGCCCAGATTGTCCCGCAGCCAGCGGATCAGGGACCCGGCGTTGGCAATGGCCCCTTCCAGGCAGTACGCCGGCCTCTCCCCGCTGAACTGATACGCGGGCGTGGTGAGCAGGCCGTGCTCCGAGGGAACCGGCTCGGATCCGGTATTGAGGAGGAGGAAACAGCCCGTGCCGTAGGTGTTCTTGGCCTCTCCCCGGCGAAAGCAGGCCTGCCCCACCAGAGCGGCCTGCTGATCACCCAGGGCCCCGCAAACGGGCACGCGCGCTCCGAAGGGCCCGTCCTCTGAGGTCGGTCCCCATGAGGCCGCGTCGCTGGAGGGAACAATCCGGGGCAGCCCAGAGCGTGGAATATCCAGAATATCCAGATGCTCCTGCTCCCAATCCAGGGTATGGATGTTCAGGAGCAGGGTGCGGCTGGCGTTGGTCACGTCGCTCACATGGGCCCCGCCCTCTGGGCCGCCGGTCAGCCACCAGATGAGCCAGGTCTCCATGGTCCCGTACAGGGCGTCCCCCCGTTCCGCTGCCTGTCTGGCCTCGGGTACGCTGTCCAGGATCCATCTGATCTTGGGGCCGGAGAAATAGGTGGAAACCGGCAGACCGGTGGTCGATCGAAAGCGGTCCGCACCGCCCTCCTCGATGAGCTCGTCGCAGATTGCGCGGGTCCGCACGCACTGCCAGACCACGGCGTTGGCGAAGGGTCGGCCGCTCCTGCGGTCCCAGACCACCACGGTCTCCCGCTGATTGGTCACCCCCACGCCGGCGAGATCCCGTCCCTTTATGCCGGACTTGGCCAGAGCCCCGCGAATGACCTCGCGCGCATTGTTCAGGATCTCCAGGGGGTCGTGCTCCACCCAGCCGGGCCTGGGCTGGATCTGGCGGTGTTCCTTCTGATCCATCCCCACGACGCGCCCCTTGTCGTCGTACACGATAAACCGCGTGCTCGTGGTTCCTTGATCGATTGCGCCGATATACCCTGCCATAGTGGATCATTCCTCTCCCGACCGTGTTTGCCTATTCCAGATCCAGCTCCAGCCCGATAGGGCAGTGATCCGAGCCGTGCACCGTGTCCTCGTGCCAGGCATTCTTCACTTTGTCCCGAAGCTCCTCGCTGACGAAGAAGTAGTCGATGCGCCACCCCGCGTTCCGGGCGCGGGCGTTAAAGCGATAGGTCCACCAGGTATAGTAGCCCGGCTCCTGGTTGACCATGCGGAACGCGTCCACGTATCCGTGGCTGATGAACTTGTCTATCCATTCCCGCTCCATGGGAAGAAAACCCGAGGTCTTTTCGTTGTTCCTGGGGTTCTTGAGATCGATTTCCGTATGCGCCGTATTCAGGTCGCCGCAAACAACGACGGGCTTGTCCCGCCGCAGCTCCTCGGCGAACTCCAAAAAGGCGTCGTAGTAGGCCATTTTGTAGTCCAGCCGCTCCTGGCTCATCTTGCCGTTGGGGAAGTACACATTCGCCAGGTAGAACTGCTCGAATTCCAACAGAATAAGGCGCCCTTCTCCCTGGAATTGCTCCCGCGGCAGCTCCAGGCGCACCGAGAGCGGCTCCGCGGCGGTATACACCGCCACCCCGGAATAGCCCTGCTTGACCGTGGCCGAGGACCAGATGTCCCGATACCCTTGCACCTCACGCTGCGCCTGGGAGAGCTGCTCCGGAGAGACCTTGGTCTCCTGAAGGCAGATCACATCCCCGCCACAGGAGTCGAACCAGTCCCAGAATCCCTTCTTGACCGCGGCCCGAAATCCGTTGACGTTCCAGGAATAGAGCTTCATATCGCTGTTCACCCCTTGGCTTGTTCACGGCTATGCAATGCAACTGGACCGAATTATGCGGATAAGTCTACGATTTTTCCTTGAATCGAGCAAGTCCG
>CAYNCR010000358.1:0-2708 GCA_964395575.1 uncultured Desulfohalobiaceae bacterium | reverse complement strand
GTGGGGGAGCGTGTTGGAGAGGACCCTTTTGTGCTGGTTACCTCCGCCTCGCACATGCCCAGAGCGGTGTATCTGTTCCAAAGAAAGGGGCTGGATCCCATTCCCGCGCCGGCACACTTCATGAATGAGGCCGCCGAGAAAAGAGTGGCCTGGGACTATTTTCCGTCCCATGAGGACATCGGCAAGGCCCAGAGGGCGGTGTACGAGTACATGGGACTTACCTGGGCCTGGATGACGGGGTAGATGTCAGACGTCGGACGTCGGACGTCGGATGTCGGAAGACGGACGGAAGGCGCTTCGCCGAAATGCTGATGCACGTCCTGCATCTCTGTCCTAACGAAGCACCAAAAACGGGGAACGCTGAACGGGGAACGGATTAACAGGCACCAGATCCCACCTGTTGACGAGGGCTCTCTCTGATTTATGGATCTTTCCAGGAGGTTGGGCAGGAAGTGCGAACAGGTGACAAAGCGAGCGGGAGGTGCCTATGTATTTGGATCAAGAGGAAATCCAGAATCTGGTCCAATACAGGAACACCGAGAATCCCGTTATCAGTATGTATCTCAATGTTACACCGCCGCGCGCGTATTCAACTGAGCTCAACTCCCTGATTCATGTGGCGCGGCAAAAGCTCGAGGATCGTCAGTCCCATACATCCCGGCAGCGAAAGGAGCTGGGCAAGCTCCTGGAGGGGATCGAAAACCGCGTGCGCAAGGACCTCAGCCCGGCCAAGGGCACCCGAACGGTTGTGCTCTTTGCGGACGCCGACGGTCTATGGCGGGAATACATGCTCCCTGTCTCCCTCTCCAGCCAGATCGTGGTGGAACCGGATCCGTACACGCGTCCGCTGACCATGGTGCTCGACGAATTCGAGCGCTACTGCGTGCTTGTGGCGGACTCGCGCAAGGCACGCATTTTCTCCCTCTTCCTGGGCGAGATGGAGGAACACTCGGAGATATTTGTGGAGGACGAGGTTCCGGACCGTGTGCGGGTGAATCTGTCCATGACCGGCACGTCCACAGGGGTCATGGGCGGCCTGGGTGACGAGCGCATCCAGCGCCACATCGAGGATCACGTGAACCGGCACCTCAAGCACGTGGCGGACAAGAGCTTCGACTTTGTCAAGGACAAGGGATTCACCCGGGTCATCCTGGGCAGCACCGAGGAGAAGATCCTGCCCAGGCTCAAGGATCATCTGCACACCTACATCCGGGAACGGGTCGTGGGCGAGATCGACGCTCGCCCGGACGATCACAAGGAGACCCTGAAGGAAAAGGCCCTGGAGATGGCCCAGGAGTTCGAGAGGCAGGAGGAAAGGGACAAGGTGAATCGTCTCCTGGAGCTGCACCATGCCGGGGACAAGGGAACACTCGGCCTGGAGCCCACTCTGGAGGCCCTGATGATGGGCCAGGTGCACACTCTTGTTCTGGAGAACGACTTCCGGGCTCCGGGGTATGTCTGTCCCGCGGATCACTTCATCTCCACCTATCTCACGGAGTGCCCGCTTTGCGGCGGTCCCATGGAGGAGTTCGCGGATATTGCCGACGAAATGGTGGAGGAGGCCGTTTTCCAGAGTGCGGAGACGGAGCACGTCTTCGCCCATATCGACGAGTTCGCCGAATACAAGGTGGGCGCTCTGTTGCGCTTCTTGATCTAGAGCACAATCCGTTATTCGTTATCGGTCAGTTGTCGGTTATCAGTTGTTCGTTTTTCGTTTTTCGTGCTTCGTTTGGACAGAGATGCGGGGCGTGCATCAGCATTTCGGCGAAACGCCTTCCGTCTTCCGTCCTCTGTCCGACCTCCGATCTCTGACTTCTGACTTCTGTCTTCTGACCTCTGACGTCTGACATCCGACGTCCGACGTCCGACGTCCGACATCCGACGAGGGGCTCAGAGGAAGAAATAGATCTCCCGGAAGAGGCTGAGGATCAGGATCACTATGCCTTCGGTCCGGCTCAGGCGCCATCCGGTGCGCATGAAGACAAGGAGCAGGCCGTAGGACGCGGAGAGCATGATCAGCCCGATCAGGGCGTCCGGAGTGACCCGGATGGGGTTGGAGAGGCAGGCCAGTCCCAGCACCCCGGCGAAATTGAATATGTCGCTGCCCAGGAGATTGCCGAAAAGGATCCCCTGTTTGCGCTTGAGCACGGAGCTCAGGCAGACCACGAACTCCGGCAGCGAGGTCCCGAAGGCGGTCACGGAGAGGCCCAGGGCCCATTCCTCGATGCCCAGCTCCGAACCGATCCCCAGCGCCCCTTCCACAATGAGATGCCCCCCGGCGACAACCATGCCCAGACCGAGCACCAGCTTGATCCCGTCCCCCGCGGAAAAGGAGGCCTCCTTCGAAACGGGGGTGAAACGGGGTTGCCTGCCGTACTTGCGGAGCAGGCTGATAATGTATACGCCCAGGACAAGCAGCAGGATCAGCCCGATCACTCGGCCCAGGTAGAGATCCAGGGCGAATGCGAGGATGAGAAGGCTGATCCCCAGAAGCAGGGGGGTGTCGCGTTTCAGGGACTCCCTGTTTACCGGAAGGGGGGAGGCCAGGATGGCCAGGCCCAGGATGAATCCCAGGTTGAAGATGTTGGAGCCCACAACATTGGACAGGGCCAGGTCCCCGTGCTGCTTGAAGGCGGAGGTGACGCTGGCCGCGAGCTCCGGCAGGGAGGTGCCCAGGGCGATGATGGTCACGCCGATGGTGACTTCGG
>CAYNCR010000357.1:0-2710 GCA_964395575.1 uncultured Desulfohalobiaceae bacterium | reverse complement strand
GGATTTTGGGAGCCTGCACAGGGCCTGATATGCAACCATTCGATATTTATGGTTCGGGTATTCCGGAACTTTCCGAAACGTTTGGATTCTCCTTAACCAGTCACTTGTCACGAACAGCTCTCTTCACTCGCCCTTTTGCTCACCCCTGATATCTTCTTCTCCATCTTCAACCCTGAACGGGGAACGGTGAACGGGGAACCACTCATAACGGAAACAGCACCTCCAGATAGCGGCGGGCGCTCTCTTCGCGCTCGTACATCGCGACTCCGCGCCGTAGATATTCCGGGTCCGGCGGATCGCTCAGCACGCTTTCGATCGCCTCGGCCAGTGCCGCCTCATCCCCCACGGGCACCAACGGTCCCAATGCACCGTCCTGCATGATCTCGCGCGGCCCGCTGGGACAGTCCGTGGCCACGGCGGGCGTGCCCAGGGCAAGGGCCTCGGTGAGCACGTTGGGCGAGCCCTCCCAGCGCGAGCTGAGCACAAAGAGGTCCGCGCGGCTGAGAAAGGCATAGGGATTGTCCACGAATCCGGGCAGGGACACTCGCTCCGCAATACCGAGCTCATGGGCGAGTCCCTCCAGTTCGCCCCGCTTGCGGCCCTCGCCCAACAGGATCACCCGCGCGTCGGGGTAGTCGCGCAGCTTGACCAGCGCCCGCAGCAGAACGGCGAAATCCTTTTGCTCGGTGAGCCTGCCGGCCCCAACCAGCACCGGAGGACCGCCGTCACCCAGCCAGGGGTGTTCCGGGTCCTCTTCGGCCCTTTCGCTGAGTTCCGGGGTGATGACCGGATTGGGGACCACTGTAATTCGATCCACGGACAGGCGGGCATAGGAGGCGGTATCCCGAGCTACCCCCTGGGAAACGGCTACAATCGCGTCCGCCCGGGGATAGAGCACGCGGCAGGGAAATACGCGAAGGAGCCGATTAACACCGGACTTCCCCTCAAGCGCTGCGCTCAGGTTCGTTCCCAGCCGCAGCACCAGCCTGGTGGAGACTCTAGAAAGGGTCCTGGCAGTGATCGCCGCCCTCCCGGAACGGTCCTTGACCGCAAGCATCGCCTCGGGCCGTGTGCGGCGCAAATAGCGCGCAATCGCCGGAATATTGCTCAGGGCGTGCCGGCCGGGCAGGTCGATCACATTGACTCCGCGAGGAACCATCTCCGCAAAAGGACCGTCCGCCCGGATCCGAAGGAGATCCACCTCCACTCCCAGTCGCAGGAATCCCTGGAGCAGGTTGATGAGCATGCGCTCCACGCCTCCCTCCCCGGAGAAGGAGACGAGCACGGCCAGCCTGCGTCCCTCAGCCATGATCCTTCGCTACCTCGCGATACAGCTCTTTGTACGCCCTGACCATCGCGGCAACGCTAAATTCCCGTTCCACCAGGACCTGCCCGCCCTTACCCAGCTCAAGGGCCTGTTCCGGGTTCGTCAACATATCCACCGCGGCATCCGCAAGACCCTGGACATCGCCGCATGAAATCAGGCGCCCGCTCACCCCCTCGCGAACGATTTCCGGCACCCCTCCGGCTTCGTATCCCACCAGGGGGACGCCCGCTGCCGCGGCCTGGAGCAGGGAAACGCCCAGGCCCTCCATATGGGCCGGATGGACCACCAGATCCAGGCAGGACAAAATCGTGTCCAGATCATCCCGGAATCCCGCGAAGCGGACGGCGTGAGTCATTCCCCATTGCTCCACACGCTCACGGATCGCTCCTTGCAGCGGGCCCTGTCCAAAAAATATCACCCTGGCCTCGGGACAGCGCTCCAGCACATCCGGCAATGCCCGCAAAAGATCGTCGTGGCCCTTGCGCCGGATGAACTGGGCAATCATGCCCACAGCCCTGTGATGCGGCTCCAGGTCGAATTGGTGCAGAAAGGCGTCGCGCTCGCAGTTTCGCCGAAAGGCCTCGCTGTCCACCGCGCTAGGGATGCGCACCAGCTTGTCCTTCGGCACGCCCTGCCCGAGCAGCACCTCCCGTATGGCCCCGGATATGACCGCGACCCGGCTGTAGAGCACGTATTTGGCACGCGCCGGGAGCGCCGCCTCCGGGTTGTCCACACGGCGGGTCACAACAGCCGGAACCCGGCAGGCGCGCGCGGCCAGGCCGCCCCATACATCCGCCCCGCGCCGGCTGTGGACGTGGACCACGTCCGGCTTGCGGCTATGAATGATACGCACCAGGCGGGCGAAGAACAGCGGATCCAGATCGCCCCGTAGGGAGACGGAATGGCAGGTCACCGGCAAATCCCGGACCCGTTCCAGGAGGTCGCTGTCCTGGGGACAGACGAGCTCCGTAGGCCAGTCCGTATCCCTGGACAGCTCGCGCAGGAGGTAGCCTACCTGCTCCGCGCCTCCGTAGAGATGTCTGCCGGTTTCGATGTGGAGGGTGCGCATATCGGCTAACAAGAAGTTCGAAAGTTTGAAGGTCTGAAAGTATGAAGGCCGGAAGCCGAGGAATCCGGACAAAACCCGGAGTCCCCACACCGAAGGGCCAACTCACTGGGCCCTTCTTCCTCATCGACTCGCAACCTTTCACTTTTCCCTTTTTACTTTCCAGGCTCTTTCCAGAATCCATTCCGGCGTAATAGCGCTCATGCAGGGATAGTCGCTGCAGACCGGGCTTCTCCGGCACGGGGAGCAGGAGTGGGCGCTTTAGAGGACTTCGGCGCGCTCTGTGACTACGCGGAGGACGTGTTCGGCCAGCCGTT
>CAYNCR010000356.1:0-2715 GCA_964395575.1 uncultured Desulfohalobiaceae bacterium | reverse complement strand
AGGGATCGAATCCCCCGGGGGATCCGAGCTGGGGGGAGATCCCCTCCAGGCCGATCCAGACCAGGAAGACCAGGATCCCCGCTGCGATATCCTCCAAACGGACCTGAAATCGGATTTCACTTCGATAGACGGGCAGGAAATAGAGGAGGCACCCTGCCACCAGTACGGTCTTGAGGGTGTACCCCAGGCCGGGATGGAGGCCTGTCAGGTTGATCCCATAGGTCAGGACGGCGAAGAGGGCGAAGGGGAGCACGTAGGGGACAGCCTCTCGCAAGAGGCTGACTCCGTTGCTTCCGGCGGCGTTGCTGGTCTTCTGATTCATGGGAATGCTCAGCTTGGGTGGGCGTTGTCCCGCTTCAGCGGTTTGTTAATCACTGGAGGTGATGGCGATGTTTTCCTCGGAGCTGTATTGTATGTGTGGTTGCTCTCCGGAGTACATGGTGGCAGCCAGCTTCATGCTGTAGGGGCCCACTCTGCGGCTCCAGCGGGAATGGATCATTTGCCTGGCGGCCTCCTGGAAGTCCCTGTTTTTCAGAGCGGCGAGCATGCGCTTGAATCCCATAAGCCCTTCTATGGAGGTCTGCTTGGCCATGGCAATCAGGACCTTTTGCCGCACTGGGCCGAGATCCCGGAAAACCTGTAATCGATTTTGAAGCTCCTCCCGGATCACTCGCTCGTCTTGGTCCAGATGGATCGGGATGACGGAATCTTCATACAAAGGCGGAAGGTGTTGTTTGTCCTCTCTGTTCTGATTCTCTGAGGATTGAGTTGAGCGCTTCCAGTCCAGGGATGCGGATAGCCCGAATGCGTCGCCCTGGCCTAGGAGCTTGGAAGCGTTGGATGTAAGCGGGACATTCAAGATTCGGTGCCCTGAAATGTTTTCCGTTTCCACTGGCATATAGGGAATACCCTCCGGCCCTGACCATTGGATGGCCTGCCTGTACACCGGCCGTGCTTCCGTCCTGTCTGTCTTGCTCGTGCCTGGAGTAGTGGCCATGCTGGTTCGCATGGAGCTGATAAGCGGGAGTTGCAGGAGCCCGTTCTTTATGGAGTCGCCATAGGGTGAATACCAGAGTCCGGCCATCACAAGGAGCAAAGCTGCGGCAATCGCTGCTGTCCAGACAAGCTTGCCCGGCTTGGAGGTGGTTCCCAGCATGTCCCTGTGTACCTCTCGAATGATGCCGGGACCTATTCGGGAAACCCCTTTACCGTACCCGGTGACCAAAGCATTGTCGCAAATGATGTTGATCAACCTGGGGTTGCCCTTGGAGTAGCGGTATATGCGGCGCAGGGCCCCCGCTCGGAATACGGTCTGCTTCTGCAGTCCGGCCATCTTGAGCCGGTGTTCGATGTATTGGAGCGTCTCCTTTCTGTTCAGCGGGTTCAGGGTGCAGCGTATGGCCAGCCTCTGCTTGAGCTGGCGAAGCTCCGGCTGGTTCAGCTTGCGCTCCAGCTCTGGCTGCCCCACGAGAAAGATCTGCAGCAGCTTGTCCTGGGTGGTTTCCAGGTTGGAGAGCAGGCGGAGGTTTTCCAGGGTCTCCACCGGCATGTTCTGGGCTTCGTCGATGACCAGAACAAGGATGTACCCCTTGGAATATTCCTCGATCAGGGCTTGGTGCAGATGCTTCACGAGCTCGGAGGTGATGTCCGACTTGAGCTTTTTGGTAGGTGGGGGCTTGATATCAAGCTCTTTGTAGAGGTGGCGGACCAAACCCAGGAACGTCACATTCGGATTAAAAAGAAAGATTGTCTTTAACTGGGACTGGTTGGACTGCTGCTGCAGAAAGGAACGCACCACTGTGGTCTTTCCCAGCCCCACTTCACCGACAACCGCAATAAAGCCCTTGCGCTTCTTGAGCCCGTAGATCATGGACGCATAAGCTTCCCGATGACTGGGGCTCAGATAGAAGAAGCGCGGATCCGGAGTGATATGGAATGGATCCTGGGTGAAACCATAGTGCTGGAGGTACATAACTTGAAATCAAGGTGCTCTGTTTGAAGCATGCGATTTGCTTGTCAGGATATATTGTCTGTTCGACATCAATGTATGGACAGGATGGAGCGACCCAAATGCAATGTTCATACATTGGGCTCCAATTTGATGCCATAGCGATACATTCCTGAATTAAGATCATCGATTCGCATACCCCACACCACTTTTCCGGTAAAGGTTATATTGGAATATATATCTGTGCTTTGATGAACGTGAACCTTCACTCGAGCCATAATGTTAAGGAATATGTCTGTATCACAGCTTAAACCGTACTTGCTTATATTAAGCATCTTGCCTTCATAGGAACGTGCAGTGTTTGGATGGTGAAGAGTGATGGTTCCTAAAACAGATCGACGCGGATCTTCGCGCCGCTCTATTGAAGCTGCTAAGATCTCTCTATCCATGAATACAAGACCTTTTTTTCGACGCTATCCTTGGGGTGACTCCATATTCGGTATACTGCTGGAAAAAATGACGTTCCTGGTTTGCGGCAGAGTCATACCATATGTGATTTTCATCCCCATATTCTTCAACCTTGAACGCTGAACGCTGAACGCTGAACGAGGAACGCAGAACCTACTCACCAATCTCCTCCCTCAACTCCTCGGCCTTCTCTTCCTCCGGAAAAGGCTGCTCCGAGCTCAATCCGGCATCCAGGTGTTCCAGGGCCTTCTCCTCGTTCCCCTGCCTGTGCTTGGCCACCGCCATGTGGTAGTGATTTT
>CAYNCR010000355.1:0-2729 GCA_964395575.1 uncultured Desulfohalobiaceae bacterium | reverse complement strand
TACCGGTGCAATAAAGTGTGTGCAGGGCAAGCTGCTCCCTTCGGTCGCTCGACGTACGGGACATCCCCGCGGCGGACCGTTGCCGCGGGGATAAACCCAGGCAAGCTTCGCTTGCCAATCACATCCCTCCCTCCCCTCCTCCGAAACGCTGAACTGGGAACGCAGAACGAAAAAAACCTAAATCCCGGCCACTGCCGCAATCAGCAGCATCACAAGCCCACCCAGAAGGATCTGCCTCCAGGTGACCATGCTCCGCTGCCGCCAGGCCTTCGGATCGTCCAGTCCCCTCGCCGCGATGGCCAGGGTCTGCTGCCAAGTGGTGCGCTGCAGGACCCGGAGCACGGTCTGGACCCAGAGACGCAGCCTGGTCCCCGGCCCCCTGCGGACAGGACGCACCCGCAGGCTCATCCCGGCCTGGCGCAGGATACGCAGGGTAAGGGGCAGGAAGTGGATCATCAGGGCCAGCCCCAGCGCTCCCTGCCAGCTCCGGCTGCCCGCAACCGGATGCAGTAGCCTATCCACCGCCAGGCCGATCTGCCGGGTGGAGGTGACAGCGGTCAGGCAGAGCCCGCCCAGGATGAGGACGAGCAGGCGCAGGCCCAGAACACCCGCCTCCTGCAAGGCATCCGGCGCGGTGGAGCCCTCCCAGAATTCGAAACCCGCCTTGAGCAGAACCCAGCACAACAGGAGCGCCGTCACGGTGCGGAGGCTGACCGGACGCAGCTCCCCCCTGCCGGGAGCCGCCAGCCCCACAAGGATCAATCCGGCCAGATAGCAGGCCAGCCCCACCGGACCGGCGTACCAGACAAAAATTCCCAGAGTGAGGCCCACGGCCAGCTTGACCAGGGGATCGGTGCGGTGCAGCGCCGCCCCCGCCCCTTGCGGCAGCCTGCCGGACTCCGTGCGAATGCCTTGCGTCGCCTGTTCCATCACCTCACCACAGCCCCTTGGCCACAACGCCTTCGCGCTGCCAGAGGCAGGGCGGCCGCACTCCGTGCCCTGCCGCCCGGTCCAGCAGGTTTTCCGGAGAACCCTGCCCCACGATCTCCCCGCAGTCCATCAGAAGCATGTCCCGGGCCAGATCGAGAACGGGCTCCAGATCGTGCGTGGCCACCACCTGGGTCGTTCCGCGCTCCGCGTTGTCGGCCAGAATGCGGCGCAGCTCGCACACAGCGGGATAGTCCAGCCCGGAAAAGGGCTCGTCGAAGAGCAGGACCTCAGGCTCGGCCATGAGCAGGGAGGCCAGGCACAGCTTACGCCGCTGCCCCCCGGAAAGATTCTCCACCGGGCTGTCCCAGAGCTCGAGAAGCCCCAGCCGCGAAGCCAGGTTTTCCGCGCGCCGCCGAGTTTCCGGATCCACGTGATCGGAGCCGAGCAGCATATCCTCGCCTACGGTGGTGCCCAGGATCTGCAGCTCGGACTCCTGCAGCAGAAGGCCGGTGCGAGCGCGCACCCGCTTCTCCTGTCCGGGGCTCACGTCGCCGCCGATGGAAATGCTTCCCTCCCGTGGCGCAAAGAGCCCCGCGAGCAAAAGGAGCAGGGAGGACTTGCCGCATCCGTTGGCACCGGCCAGGACGGTGAGGCCTCCCTGCTCCAGGTGAAAGCTCACCCCGCTGACAACGCTCTGTCCACGGGTGTAGCCGAAGCCGACGCTGTCCGCTCGAATCATGCCCCGTCTCCGAAGCGCCGCAGGAAGAAGCGGGCCGCGGCCCCGGATGCGGCGATCTGCAGACAGTCCGAGACCAGGAAGGGGAACATCCCGGTCATAAAGGCCTTGCTCCAGCCGATGTCCATGCTCGCCTTGAGCCAGGGAATGCCGATGCCGTAGATGGGCACGTACCCCAGCGCGGCCAGGGCTATGGCCCAGGCCCATCCCAGATGGCCCCTCCGGGCCAGGCGCTTGCCCTGTCCAGTGACCATGGGAGTCAGGAGAAAACCCAGGAGATAGCCTCCCGTCGGTCCCAGGATGTGTCCCAGACCGGAGGTGCCTCCGGCGAAGACGGGAAGGCCCACCAGCCCGGCGAGCAGGTAGAGGCCCACTGCCGAGGCCCCGGCTATGGGGCCCAGGATGAATCCGGCCAGCAGCACGAAAAGCACCTGCAGGCTGATGGGCACCGGCCCCAGGGGAAAGTGGGCATAGGCCCCCATGGCGATGAGGGCCGCGATCAGGGCGATCCAGACCAGTCTGTGCAGAGATTCCAAAGACGAGCTCGCGACATGTTCGGTCATATGAGTCTCCTGTGAGAATTCCTTCTCTTCGGATTCCAGAACAATCTGGCTTTGTTGACTGCAATGCCTCTTTCGGTCCTAGGCTAAAGCTGCACCACTGTCAACCACTTACAAGAACATGGTTAACAAGCGACCTGGTTTGACACTCGCCTCCAGGCGCATTATGACCGTTTGAACCGCACCGCGTCGGGGCGTATTGTTTTCTCAGCAGATTTCTTGAGGCTGGAGTACCCTGGCAGGCTGTTAATGGTCAGTGGTCACTATTTGGCAGGCCGTTGAAAAATTCCAGTGACGGCGCGAAAATAGTGCAAGCTTGAGCTGGAGGCCTCAGCGAAAGCTTGAACTTTTTGATACACCCCTCATCCCCGGGCCGACCCGGACACAACCAAGCATGAAAATGGTGCGAGGCGAAGGCGTGTGGACGCTGAAGCGCAGGTTTCATCCTGGGTTTCCCATGATGGGATACGCAACACCCCATCGACATTCCCGGATCACTTCCG
>CAYNCR010000354.1:0-2740 GCA_964395575.1 uncultured Desulfohalobiaceae bacterium | reverse complement strand
ATGTATTCAGAAAGGTTGACAAAATAATTAGATATAGTAGACAAATAAATAATATGTTAAAGTCTATTGCCACAAAATTCAGTTGGATTAGGCCGCCTGGCTTGTCCTGGTAAATAATTGAACGATCTGCTCGGGTAGACTGTGGTCTTTTATGATAGACCGAAACCCAGGTAGGATTCGATCGCTGTCCTCCCTTGATTCCCTGTTATCAAAACCGGGATCCTGCTCCAGGGAGGCAAAGAGCTCCTCAAGGTTGGGTTTGCCGTCAAGGAGAATCTCCATGTACTCCGGGTTGTCCAAGTTTTTGATCAGCGGTGTCTCGGCCAGCATTGCCTGAAGCATCCGACGAATAGAGTTGTTCCCGGTCTTGCGGCGATGAGCTCTACGCAAGCCGCGAAAAAACTGCTCAAGAATGTTGTTGGTCCGCTGGGGATAAATGGTTACCTTGCCGCCGGGCGTATCTACCTCAATAGGATCTGCAAACAGCTTCTCGGTGTACTTATCGATCTGTTGGCCCATCTTACGGCAAAGGAGATCATTTGCTAATTTGGGGTCTTCTTTGAGGCGGAGACGGAATGCCTCTACCCCTTGGCGAATGGTGGACATTGCTCCCTGAGTTCCGTCATCATTGAGTCCACTTGTTCCATCAGCAGGGGCAATACGCATTGCCTTTCGCAGATCATCGAATATTTGAGCACGCCAGCGAAGATCTTGTACAGCCCTTACAAGCTCGGGATCTTTGGCCGAGTCTGAAATCTTGTTGGCCAGCTTGCGAAGAGGTCGGCTACCTCTGTCTCGAGGCATGAGCTCCAAAAGCTCAGGCAAACGACGGTCCAGCTCAAGCACTCGCTCAGCAAACTGGAGCAACGGCCTATCAAAGGGGAACCCGTAGCCGTTTCCGCTGTGTTTGCCATGTATAGCCCATAGAGCCAATGAGTAGGCTGAGACAAGAGGCAAGGATGACCTGTCTTCCGGTGGCTGTGCATCTGTGAGGGATTTCGTCAGCTGTGGTGACGCAAGACTTTGCTCCTTGAGCCGTTGTCTCATTTGTCGGATCAGGTAGTGAAGCCCTGTGCTGGCCCCGTGCTCGCGGAGCCGATTCCTCAGTCGCCGGTAGGCTGGGTCAAGAAAGTCTTTGCCGATGTCCCGCAGGAAATGAAAATGGCAGATAAAGTCTTTTACGCCGGGGAAGACCTCTCTCACAGCCTTACATGTCCCGGTTCCCATGTCATGGACACAGGCTGTAGGCGTCCCGTATCTCCTTTGAATCTCCTGCAGGAAAGGAACGATATGATCCCTGTGCTCGCTGGGGATTTTCACATTGTCCAGCACAAATTGGCTCAGGCTGTCCATTCCACTCATAAGCGCCGGCGCATCTCCTTCATGGGTGGCATCTAAATGGAGTACGTAGCCACCGGCCATTTGCATTCTTTGGCGAATGCGCGGTGTGGCCCGGCGATGAGCAAGCGCCAGATAGGAAATGAACTTGCGGCCCAAATAGTCGATCTCGGAAGCACAAAGGCGCACATTGCGGGATAAGAGCTCGGTCTGGACTTCCTCAAGGCTGCGGTGCCGCTGAAACAGGGCTTGGCCAACAAACACCAGGACCTCAAAGGCCACATTGCACCGCTTCGGTACCATCTTAAGCAATGTCTCCGAGCCATAGACACGGGAGCATTCCGGACACTTGAGCAAGGTCTCGTGAGCTGTGAACGGACCGGTCAAGGCAAGCACTGTCTTTTTCCTGGTTTTTTGCACCAGAAGGGAGGTGCCGCAGTGGCATTCCGTAGCTTCCGGAACAAACCGAACCACTGGTGGACATGGGAACAGGGCGGCAGGCGATACCCCTTGGAGCAAACGATCCAAGCAGGGCTTCAAGACCCCTAAGGCTTGCGCCCCGCAGTTTACGGAGTTTTTTTTACCCCGTACTGCTCGAAGAGTCTTTCGATCTGTGCCTCCTTGACGGGGAGCTTTCTGTTGGCCTTCACTCTCTCGGCCAGTTGCTCGAAATTGGATTCCGGGTTGCGAATGAACTCCACCAAGACCCAAACCGCTATCTCCGCTGGAAGCGGATCCGGGGGCGGGCTTTGCCTGGCCATAGCCTGACGCTGGTTGTCCGCAATACGCGGATCCGCTGCCAAGTAAACATAGGAGCGTCCCGATTTTTCCCGTTGCAGCTTTCCGCGCCGGCAGAGTTGAACGAGCACTGAGTGGCAGCGGGTACGAAGCTTTTCGCCCAGCTCTTCCGCTGTCATCCCAGCAGAGCTGCGTGTGATCAGCTTGATCAGAGTATTGTTCAAGTTTCCGGCCCGGGAGAAGCCGATACCGGTGGAAAACCAAAGCCCGTCCCGATTGAACCGTGGTACCCAGGAGAGGGTATACCAACGGCCGTTGTGGGTGAAGCTCCTGTGGTAACCGACCTGGGTCAGGAAGCGCCGGACCGAGGGTATGGAGTAGTTGAGCTCCTCTGCCAGAGACTCGATGGTCCAACAGGGATGCTTTGCGAACAGGGAGGCAAGGCGTTGACCGGGCTGGACATTGGCCATACTGTCCTCCTGACAAAGTATTGCAATTAGTCCTCATAAAACAACTATAATGCAATACTTTATCAGAATGCCAGCCCATAGACAAACAAGAGCCTGGCATGGCCGAGCTCGCTCGTGTAGGTGTAAGTTTAATGCTATCAGTGGGTTATGCAACATGGTCTTATCTGGCATCACAGAGCGCTTTTGCTCTCCCT
>CAYNCR010000353.1:0-2741 GCA_964395575.1 uncultured Desulfohalobiaceae bacterium | reverse complement strand
TCTCTATGCAGGAACTCCAAAAAAAGGAATCCAAGATAGAAGGCCTCCTCCAGGAGGGGAAGACAGAGGCAGCAGTGCAAAGCCTTTATGAGCTCATCATCTCCTACGCGGAACAACTGGATTTTCCCAAGGCTGAAGCATTGCGCGACCGGCTCTACCAGGTTGATCCCATGGCTATCCAGGAGATCGCCCAATCCGGAGAAATCATCGAGCAAAAGAAACACCAGTCTCTTGACCCGGAGCACATGGAGCTTTGGTCAGGGCTATATAGCGAGCTGTCCGACGAAGAGGCAAACATGTTCCATTACTCCCTGAGCACTGCCCACTACGCATCGGATGCCCCCCTTTTCCAGGAAGGCGATACAGACCGCCATCTCTACTTCGTGGAAAAAGGGCAGCTTAGGCTGAGTTTCCACAGTGGCAACAGGGAGAGGCATGTGGCAAACATGGGGCCGGGAGAAGTTCTCGGAGCGGAGACCTTTTTTGTCAAGGCCAGCAAGCGCACTTTTTCCGCAATCCCGCTTACCCCTGTTCAAACAAGTGTTTTGCACCCCACCTTCCTGGATAAATGGGATCAGGATACAAAAAATCTGCAATACCTGCTCTACGACTTCTGTTACCGAAATGACCGCATTCCTGAGTTACTGGAAAGATTGGAGCTGGACAGACGGGAACAAACCCGGGTGCAGGTCAAAGGCACCATTGCCGTCCAAGTCCTGAACAATGCGGGGAATCCGGTGAGCAGGTTTTTCAAGGGCGAGATTCAGAACATTTCTTCCGGGGGGCTGGCTTTTTCCAACTCCTTCAAGAAAGGAACAACCGCCCAATCTCTTCTGGGCAGGCGTGTTGCCCTTATCTGCAAGCTCAGTGTCCAAGGCGTCTGGAAAGATCTCAAAAAGCTGGGGCAGGTGGTCGGAGTTCAGGCGCACACATTCAACGAATACAGCTTTAATGTCCGCTTCGATCGGCCCATTTCTCCGAAATTCGTTGCCAGTCTGGATGCGTCCGAATCCTCGGGAAAGAGCCCGGACCTGGATTTGGAGGTCTGAGAACGGCCCATCCGTCCCTTGTCAGGTCTCCTTCGCAGCGCCAGTGCTGATGTGTAGTGCGGTCCAGGGAAACAACAGAGAGAAAATTCAAGGGGATATATTTTAGCGAGTATCCCGAATAAACTGCACATAGACAAAGTGCCAGGCTCATTATTCACAACTGAGCAAGGTCCCAGGAAAAAAGGGGTCCAAGGCGAAGGAGAGAGGGTCGAGGTCCAGAGAGCCAGGCGAAAGGGTATCTTACGGTGGGAAGCTAGGAAAGCACGACCCGGTTCTTGCCCTCCGCCTTAGCCCGGTAGAGGCTCCGGTCCGCGGCGTTGATAAACTCCTCCGTGGTAAGGTACGGGCTCGATGTTCCGGGATCGTAGGTGGCGACGCCGAAACTCGCGGTAACGGGGATATGCTGCTCCCTGTAGGTCACAAGCGCGGTCTCTAGCGCCGTTCGGAGGCGTTCGGCTATGGCACTTGCGGTGCGCCGGTCCGATCCGGGCAGGACGACAAGGAATTCCTCCCCGCCGAACCGGGCCAGCCAGTCCGCCTGGTTCCGGATGCAGGAGCTGAAGCGCCGCGCTGCCTCCTGCAGGACGTGGTCCCCGAATTGATGGCCGTGGGAGTCGTTCACCTGCTTGAAATCGTCCAGGTCGCAGAGGATGATGGTCAGGCAGCAGCCCGTGCTCACGGAGTGCCGGAGCTCGACAACGAGCTGCTCGTTGATGTGCTGCCGATTAAGGCACCCGGTAAGGTTGTCGGTCCTAGAGAGTTCCTCCATCTGGTGCAGCGTCCGCTGGAGAGACCGGGTGCGGTCTTGGACCATGTTCTCCAGATAGAGCTTGTACTGGTTCAACTCCTTCTGGTAGGCCTGGAGCCTTTTGAGGGCCCGTGAATGCTTGAGGTTACTGTAGGCCAGATCGGAGATCTGCTGCGAGGCCACCCAGAGGAAGTCCACCCTGAGCTGGAAGTCTGTAGGTGACATGGAGGTCATTCCCCGGAAACCCTCCAGCATCTCCTCCTCATCCGCCCCGATTTCCCGGGCATATTCCACGATCCTGTCCTCGTCCACGTCCGCCGGATCGGTCTGTCCCACGAGCCAGGTGGCGATATGCCTGTCCTTGACGAGAATCGGGGCTGCCGCGTCCACAAAACCCAAGCTGTAGCAGCGGCAGTGCACCGGACGCCTCGCCTCTTGGGCCCTTTGTCCCAGAAGACGCCCGGATCGCATGCAGTTGGCAAATCCAAGCGGAGTGTTTCGGATGGCGCGGCAGACCCGGTTGTGGTTCGCCGGGGGAATGAGGGGCTCGCCCTGCAGGTCGACCACCGTGGAGGCGATCCCGTTGGTGCGCGCGAAGGTCTCATTGAGCTCTCGCACCCGCTCCAGGTCCAGGATGTCTTTGAGCTCCAGGTCAGGGATCTCCTCCTCCGGGGCCGGGGTCTCCTCCAAGAAATGCTCCAGCTCCCCTCGGGGAGGGAAGAGCTCATTGTCTCCCGTCTCGGTCATGCTCTTGGCCCTTGTTCCATGGGACTTGAGGTGGATCTCTGGCAAATTACGGAGCAGAGTTTCTGTAGGAAAAGCCAGACAGAGTCGATACGAGTCTACTCTCCTCGGCCAGGTATTGCAACGGATTCATAATAGGATGCCGAGCACCTGAGGTGCAAAAGTACAGCGTAAGACAGCATCGGGGAACTCTGACACGA
>CAYNCR010000352.1:0-2745 GCA_964395575.1 uncultured Desulfohalobiaceae bacterium | reverse complement strand
GCTCGGTGACTCCTCTTTCCGTACCTGCAAGCTTGGCGGTGTATCCGGACAGGAAGTGGTACATGGCCTGTTCAGGAGTCATTTTGGAAATGGGCGGCAGGATGCCGAAGGCGTCGGCGGTCAGCATGAAAATGTTCGACGGATGGGGATTGACCCCTTTGCGCAACCCGCTGGGAATGTGAGTGATGGGATAGGCGGCACGGGTGTTTTCCGTGAGGCTGTCGTCGTCCAAATCCAGGCGCCTGCTCACAGGGTCCATGATGACGTTTTCCAGGATCGTGGCGAACTTCCGGGTGCAGTCATAGATTTCGGGCTCAGCTTCGGCGGAAAGACGAATCACCTTGGCATAGCATCCACCTTCAATATTGAATACGCCCTTGTTACACCAGCCGTGCTCATCGTCACCGATCAGTCGGCGATCCTTGACCGTGGATAGCGTGGTTTTTCCGGTGCCGGACAGGCCAAAGAACAGGGCCGTGTCGTTGTCACGGCCCAGATTGGCGGAGCAGTGCATGCTCACGACGGACTGCATGGGCAGAAGATAGTTGATTGCGGTGAAGACGGCCTTCTTGATTTCTCCCCCGTAGCTGGTTCCGCCTATCACTATTAAGCCGCGTCCGAGATGCAGGAGGACGAATGCCTCGGAGTTGGTGCCGTCGATGTCCGGGATGGCCTGGCAACCGGGGACATGGATAACAGACAATTGAGGGGAGTGCTGCTGCAGCTGCCCCCGATCACTGACCTGGATGAACATGTTTCTGGCAAACAGGCTGTGCCAGGCATTTTCAGTGATTATTCGCAGGGGGGTCTGAAAGCTTTTGTCAGCTCCGGCAAAACAGTCCTGGACATACAGCGACTTGCCTTCCAGGTAGCCCTGGACCTTCGTGAACAAATGATCGAATTGCTCGGGCTCCATGGATTTGTTCTGTTGACCCCACCAGATACGGTCCTCGGAAGATTGTTCCCGGACTATGAATCGATCATTGGGGGAGCGGCCGGTATACTTACCGGTTCGAACCACCAAAGGACCCAAGTGGGCAATTTCAGCCTCTCCTCTGCTGATGGCCTGTTCGTACAGGGCAGGGGTGGCCAGGTTATGATGGACTTCTTGCAAATTCGTGATCCCGATTTTGAGCAACTGCTCGTGCATTGAGTACTCCTTGATTGAAGGCTTATCCACATGTGATTTAGCAAAAGATAAAGCTATGTCCAAAAATTTCTGGGGGGTAGGAAAAAAGATTTAATAACATATTATAGAATGTTTTGTTTGTCCAGTTAAACAAGCTATGGAGGGGTGAGCGGCCATCTGTCGATAAATCATACATTTTGAAAAAATATAAATGGTACGAATGTGCATGTTTATATGATGTTTACACGCAAAAGGCGTTCGAAAACACTCAACTTTGAAAAAAAATATTGTATATTTAAGTAGTTGTACATTGTCTAAAATGAGCACACAACGTGTCAATTAGATTTTAACCAAGCGTGCTGGTGATTCATGGCAGTTATTTTTTCGGAGAGGGGTATGAATAGGGTATACCCCTTGAGAAATTGGGCAAGGGAGGTAAAATGGAAGAAAAAGTCTGAACAAGGCTGATTGGCAGCTCCCGCTGCTCTATGCCTGCGTTGTTCAAAAGGTGCTGGGTTTGAGCACATTCTCGGTTCGCTAGGAATGCCGGCTGGGCTCAAGAAAGAAGGTTATCCGTTGCTTTGAGCGTGTGGAATGCGGATATTTGGGTGTGGCTGCATATAAAGAAGCCATTTGCTCAATAAGACGTGATTATGGCTTCTTTCTGTTGGAACGGTAGTTCATCACGAATATTTTTTGAATCCAGCAGGATCTGTTTGCAAACCATGACCGAAAAAATGCGAAATGTAACTAATGGAAAAAAGGAATCAAATCACATGCAAAATTGAACGAACAAAGAGTATATAGAAAATTTATATGATATCCAGTCTTGTCTGATACTTATATGTAGGTGACAAAAATAGTGCGAATGCATATGCTGGGAGTTAATAATCGATTTTTATATTCGTTATTGAAAACATGAAACACTCTCATAAGAAGGGGGGTACGAAATGGAACAAAAGTTTTATTGGGATGCAAAATCGATTGCTGTCGAGGAATCGGTCAAGGATGCGGTGGAAAAACAGCTTGAACGGGTTATCGATTATACGGGATCTTCTCATAGCGAAATGGTCAAGCCTTGTCATACCGAACCGGCATCCGTCCATCTTTTTCAGTACAATCCATTGAAAAATGAGGCTTATGGGGAAATCCAGTGCTGTTGTGGAGATGATCTCACCAGATTCACTGTGCATTTGGATTCGAAAGAGGTCACGTATTATTGAATATGCCGGGGCAGTCGCCCGGATTTCGACAGAAGCGGAACAGCCCCTTTGAGCGGGCTGTTCCCTGCTCCAATCGATCGCGTGCTTGCGGGAGTGAGGCTGTTTCATCACGTGAGAGGTCCCCTCCCGGCTATGCGGAACGCGTGATCGATCCCGGAGGATGGAGAGCCCGAACTCCCCGAGCCGAGATCCTTCGACTCGGGGAGTTTTTATTGCTTTCCGCAAAAGCCATAGCAGGGAGTGGAGAATCCTCCAATTAAGGTGTTTTTCCGGCGGTCTCGATGTTCCGGGTTTTTTTTATATGTACAACCTGTTGAATTATTGAAGAATTGTCCGCGAGGCGGGTGGAGCGCTTCGCTGGGTTTCATAATACACCTTGGCTTTGTTGGTACC
>CAYNCR010000351.1:0-2765 GCA_964395575.1 uncultured Desulfohalobiaceae bacterium | reverse complement strand
TGGAGGAGCGAATCAAGGAGCTGCGGCAGAGGATTCTGGATCTGCAGCAACGCATAGAGGATCAGGAGCGGCGCATTCCGCCCCATTCCGTCCAACCGGAACATATGCAGGAGCTGGAGCGGCTTGAGGAGGAGCGCGACACCCTGCAGCAAGAGCTGGATTCCCTTCAGGGCTCGGGCTCCTGAACGGATTTATGGAGGGACATCGGAGTTATACCGGGTGTCCCCTAGTTAACCTGTATCAGCCTGTCGCTGCTCGAGTTCCGCGTTTCCCGGAAATCTGGATGCCTCACGACAAGGCTTTCCGCAAAAGACCGTGAAAGCGATTGCCAGACCCCTGTTCGTGCTCCATTCCCCACCTTTGTTTCCCTGCCTCCCTTCCTCGCACTCTTGCTGATTTTTTGTGTGAAACTCCGTCCAACTACTTGAATTGTCGGGAAATTATTCTCGAGATTCCCGCCTTCACCTCGCATCTTCATGCTTTGTTGTATCCGGGGTGGCCCGGGAATGAGGGATGTATATTTTCTCTTCCCCTTTGGATCATCAATAAGACCTTTGAGACAAGTTATCTATACTCACATTTTTTTGTGATCTCCTTGAAAAAGAAAATTTTTTTTGATAACGAATTGATCATTATTAAGGATAGCCTCCAAGGGAACTCTGGAAAAAAGGCTTCTAAAAATGCCTGTTAATGGCATGTTTTGCTTCTATTTGATTTCTTAATCGGTATCTTAGCAAGAGATATGTTATTCTTTTTTTGATACAAATTTTTTCATTTAAATGCATAATTTCTCACATTGATATTTTTAAGAGATAAAAAAATTCCTAAGCGTAAAAAAAGTATAATTTATATCTCGAATTTTATAATGAATGTATAACGAGGAGGTGTTAAATGGTTCCACACGACTACAGTCATAATTACAGACCGGACAAGCTGAGAAAACTCATTCAGGATGGCAAGACTGCGGACCAAATCATGAAGGAGCTCTCCATTTCGAGCTGGTCCCTTCGTGAGCATCTGCTTCTGCTTCAAAGAGAGGACAACCAATTCTACGAAATCAAGGGGCTGCACTCCGACGACTGGCACACACAACCCCATCAGATCCAGGAAGGCATCGTCTTTTCCCCCAAGATGCTGGACAAGACCGGATTCAAGCCAGGAGACGAGTTTGAGATGATCGTGGAGAAGGACCGGATCATCCTGAAAAAGATTTGATTGAACAAGAGGTATTATCATGGCCAAGGGCGTTTATACTCCGAAATACTATCCCCAAAAGCTCCGCAAGCTCATTCAAGAAGGCAAGACGGCCAACCAGATCATGAAAGAGCTCTCCATATCCCGTTTCACCCTGAAGGAGCACCTTCTCCTCCTTCAGCGCGGGGATAAGACCAATTACGACATCCCCGGCCTCTTCGAGGATCAGGAGACAGCCAAGCGAACGATCAGGAAGCGGCGCGGCTATGTCTGTGCTCCCGGATCCCAATACCTTCCGGCATTTCGAAGTGCCGACACCTTCGAGATGATTGAGCGCGAGGACCGCATTATCCTGAAAAAGGTCGAGTAAGGAGACTCTGCTATGGCCAACGAGACGAACGAATCGGCACAGCGGACCACGAACACGATTCGCAACCTGGATAACAAGATCTTCAAGTACGACATTCACCCCTGGGTTTTTTTCGGTGGAGCGGGCATCATCATTCTCGGTGTGGTCTTTACCATTGTCATGGGCGATACCGCAGAGGCCATGTTCGGCAACATTCAAAGCTGGATCGCCAACTTCACCGGCTGGTTCTTTGTTCTGGTCATGAATCTCGTCTTTCTCTTCTGCCTGGGGCTCATGTTCACCAGATACGGGGATCTGCGTATCGGAGGCAGGGATGCGGAGCCGGAATTCAGCACCCTGGGCTGGTTCGCCATGCTTTTCAGCGCGGGCATGGGCATCGGGATCCTCTTCTACGGGGTGGCCGAGCCCATGTTCCACTTTGTGGGCAATCCCTTCACCGAGGCCGGAACAGCGGAAGCCGCCCAAAAAGCCATGGACCTCACCTTCTTGCACTGGGGGGTGCACCCCTGGGGCATCTACGCCCTGGTCGGCCTCGCCCTGGCTTTCTTCGGCTTCTCCAAGGGCCTGCCCCTGTCCATCCGCAACATTTTCTATCCCCTATTGGGCGAGCGCATCTACGGGGGGATCGGCAATCTCATCGATATCCTGGCCACAGTGTCCTGCCTCTACGGGGTGGCCACCTCACTGGGGCTCGGGGTGCAGCAGGTCAACGCAGGTTTGTCCCACACCTTTGGCGTTCCTCAAAGCGCCCTGGTCCAGGTCCTGCTCATCGCCGGCATAACCGCAGCCGCCACCTGGTCCGTGGTCCGGGGCCTGGACGCGGGCATTAAGTTCCTCAGCGAGTGCAACATGATCGTGATGGCTGCTTTGGGGCTCTTTGTCCTTTTACTCGGGCCCACCCTGTTCGTGCTCGGCGGCTTCATCTCCAACATCGGCAGCTACATCCAGAACTTTCCCACCCTTGCCGCGTACACCGAGACCTACACCCAGGGCAGCTGGCAGAACAGCTGGACCGTGTTCTATTGGGGGTGGTGGATCGCCTGGTCTCCCTTCGTGGGCATGTTTATCGCCAGGGTCTCCTATGGGCGCAAGATCCGTGAGTTCCTGCTGGGCGTGCTCTTCGTTCCCTCCACGGTGACTTTTCTGTGGATGACCATCTTCGGCAACAGCGCCATCTATATCGAAAAGTTCGGCGAAGGCG
>CAYNCR010000350.1:0-2806 GCA_964395575.1 uncultured Desulfohalobiaceae bacterium | reverse complement strand
TGATCTCGCCCCGCTCCATCTCTGCCACCAGGTCCTCCGCGCCTCTCTCGGGCTCTCCGTCGAACAGCGCGGCGCAGAAGGCGTTGGGGCCGAGCAGCACGGGAAAAAAGCCGCAGGACCCGAACATGGATGCGAGAAAACGGGCGCATCCGGCAACAAATCCTGGAGCGGTTCCGGGGAGGACATCCGGGCCTGTGAGGAGACCCGGGTTTTTGCTGCCGACGAGCTGCTGCCCAAGCTGCTTCAGCCTTGCGGGATCGCAGTCCGGAAGGCTCTCCGGCAGGGCCCGCCAGAAAGCGTCATGCTCGGCGTCATGGGTCCCTTTTGGGGGCTCGAATCCGTGCCGGATCAGGGCGCCGAGAACGGATTCCAGATTCCGGGCCGGCACGGGCAAATGATCGAAAGCGAAGGGCAGCGAGACCGGCCGGGGGTCGAGCACCGCCACTTCGGCTCCGTTGCGGACGGCCTGGCGCAGGGAAAGGGCCAGGGAGGGCGCCTCGTTCACCGGATCGAGCCCCACCAGGAGCAGAAAGTCGGCCCGCTCCACTTCCTCGGCGGACCGGGCAATGCTTTCGTCCAGGCCCCGGACGGCGGATCCGGCGGCCTCACTGGCCCGGGCACTTTGAAACATTGTTGGCGGACGCCATCCGGCCCCTTTGCTGAGACTTTGCAGCAGAGCCATGGTCTCGAGCGAGGCCCTGGGGGAGGCGAGGCAGGCCACGGAGCCGGGACCATGGTCGCGCATGACCCGTCTCAGGCGCGATGCCGCCGCCTCGACGGCGCCATCCGGATCCGTCGCGGCACCGTCCACGTAAGCCGCTCTGGGCCTGTCACAACGGTTGGTGTACCCGTACCCGTAGCGGCCGCGGTCGCAGATGAAGGGGCCGGTATATTCGTCGCTAACCCGGGACTCGACGCGGTGGACCCTCCGGTACCTGGCCCCGGCCAGGACGGAGCAGCCCAGGGAGCAGTGCAGGCAGACCGATTCCCTGCGCTGCAGGTCCCACCGCCGTACCGCGTAGCGGGAGGGCTTGTCCGTGAATACCCCGGTGGGGCAGATGTCGATCAGGTTTCCGGAAAAGGGGCTCTCCAGAGTGCCGTCTTTGTATCGCCCGAAGTAGAGGGAGCTGGCGATTCCTGTAACCCCCAGGTCCCGGTATCCGGCGTAGTCGCGGTAGAAGCGCACGCAGCGGTAGCACTGGATGCACCGGTTCATCTCGTGCCGGATCAACGGGCCCAGGTACTGGTCCCGGAAGGTCCGCTTGAGCCCCGGATAGCGGCGAATCCCGTGTCCGCCGGAGACGGTGAGATCCTGCAGCAGGCAGTGCCCGCCCTCGTCGCACACCGGGCAGTCGTGGGGATGGTTCATCATGAGCCATTCCACGACGTTTTTGCGGAAGGCGACGGCATCCGGATGATCCGTGGCCACCACCATTCCGTCGAAAGCCTCCACCATGCAGCTCATCTGGAGGCCTTCCACAGGCCCTTCCGTGAACATCACGGCGCAGATCCGGCAGGCCCCCACGGAACCCAGAGCGGGATGGTAGCAGAAGCGGGGGATGAACACCCCTGCGGCTTCGGCGGCACGGATGACCTTGGTCCCCGGCTCCACCCGCACCCGGCGGCCGTCCACGCTCAATTCCGGCATGCCGTCCGCTCCCGGGCAGCCGTGGCGAAATCGCCCGAATGCGCGCGGCAATGAGTGAACGCGCGCGCCGGTTTGCGTTGATCCCCCGCAAGGAGTCTGCTCATGCTTCACCTCCAGGTCTCTCCTGTTCAGGTGTCGTCCATACCTCCGGCTTGGTCTCGGCAGCGGCGGCGTGAAAGGGACAACCACCCCTGCGCAGGTGCTCCTCGACCTCCTCCCGGAAATGGGCCAGAAGGCCCTGGATCGGGGCGGCAGCCCCCGGAGCGAAGGCGCAGTAGGAATGCCGCATCTGGCCGGCCATTTCCTCGATGATGTCCACGTATTTCGCTTCCCCTTGTCCGTTCTCGATCCGGGCGAGCAGCTCCCGGATATAGGGCAGCCCCTCCCGGCACGGGGTGCACCAGCCGCAGGACTCCCTGGCGAAGAATCGGGTCAGGTTGAGCACGGCCCCTACCAGGCAGGTACTTTGGTCGAAGACGATGACTGTGCCCGTGCCCATGCGGTAACCGAGCTTTTTCAGGGAGTCATAGTCCATGGACGCGGACAGGAAGCTCTGGTCCAGCAGGCTGGTGGAGCCGCCGCCGGGCAGGCAGGCCTTGAACTCGCACCCCTGGGGCATGCCTCCGGCCGCCTGAAAAATGATCTTCCGGAGGGTGGTGCCGTTGGGCAGCTCGAAGCAGCCGGGCCGGGTAACCCGGCCGCTCGCGGTATACAGCTTGGTTCCCTCGGCATCCTCGGACGCGGCGAGGTTCTTGAACCACTCCGCTCCGTGGCGGGCGATGTGCGGCATACAGGCCAGGGTCTCCACATTGTGCAGCAGGGTGGGCTGTCCAAAGAGTCCCCGCTCGGTCAGATGGGGCCCGCCCTTGCTGGGGTTGGGCCTCACTCCCTGCAGGGAGTTGATCTGGGCCGAGGACTCGCCGCAGATGTAGCGCCCGGCGCTCCTGTGCACCACGATGTCGAAGGAGAATCCCGAGCCCAGGATGTCCTCCCCCAGGAATCCGGCCCGCCTGGCCTCCTCCAGCGCGTTCTCCATCAATACGGCGACATGTTCGTAGGAGGCGCGGACGAAGAAGAAGCCCTTCCGCGCGGAAATGGCGTATCCGGCCAGGGCCATGCCCTCGATGACCTGATGGGGGTCGCTTTCCACCAGCACGC
>CAYNCR010000349.1:0-2807 GCA_964395575.1 uncultured Desulfohalobiaceae bacterium | reverse complement strand
TGCTGACGGACATGGAGCAGGGGATCTCGCGGCCGTCTTTCGCCAGTAAGGGGATCTCGTAGTCCTGAATCGAGCCCTTCCTCCGGAGCTCGGAGAGCATC
Organism: uncultured Desulfohalobiaceae bacterium; assembly: GCA_964395575.1. GTDB lineage: Bacteria > Desulfobacterota > Desulfovibrionia > Desulfovibrionales > Desulfothermaceae > JAIPDU01. The sequence continues at coordinate 2,706 of CAYNCR010000349.1, read as the reverse complement.
CGCTCCAATTGCTCCCCTTCGGCATGGAACCGGGAAAAATGCGCCCCTCTCACATCTTGGTAGCTGTACCCCGACGCTTCCTGGGCCTGCTTGTTCCAGCGGACGATCCGCCCGTGCTCGTCCAGGATGACCACGGCGTCGGCGGAATTCTGGATCAGATTGTCCAGATACTCCTTCTCCTGCCTGTACTTGCGCTCGCTCTCCAGCAGGGCTTGTTCCGCCTGTTTCCGCTGGGTGATGTCCCGAACGAACTCCACCACGTAGTTCACCTTTCCTGTTTCGTCCATCATGGGATAACTGTAGACTTCGATCCACTGAGCGGATGATCCTGGAATTCCGGGCATCTCCTCGTATTCCTTGCGACCAGACTGAAAACAGCGTCGTGTGGGGCAAGGGGAGCAGGGTTCTGTTGCATTATGATAGGCCATATAGCATTTTTTCCCCTCGAGGGGAATATTGGAGGCATGCCACTGACGCACGACCTCGTTGACTCGACAGATGGTCAGGTCCGGATCGATGATGCCGATCCCGTCCTGGACACTCTCCAGAACGGAATTCAGAAAGTACTCCTTGCTTCTGAGGTGCTTTTCCAGTTGCTTATGTTCGGTGATATTCACGCCGGAAGCTATACTTTGACTTGTTTCGGGGATCATATCCACCAACAAAAGCATATCCTGCTTTTCTCCGTGACGATTCATAAAACGGCACTCGTACTGGTGTGGCGCGGCTTCCGGGTCTCGGCGGCGCAGATAATGGTATTCCTTCATCCAAGCCACATCCTCGGGGTGTATGAACTCGGTCCAGGATTTTTTCCCTTCAAGTTCCTGCCTGGCATATCCCGAAAGCTCCTCGAAATGCGAATTGGCAAGGGCAAAAGTAGTATCCTCGTTGATAATGAACATCGCTGTGCCTGAGGTCTCGAAAATGGCGCGGTAGTAGTTCTCCGACTGGCGCAGAGATTCTTCGGCCTTCTTACGCTTATCTATATCACGTGTGGAGCCTTGAAATCCCACTATTTCACCCATCTCATTACGAGATGGAGTAACCATTACTTCAGTCCAGAAGATTGAGCCATCTTTTTTTATTTGTCTTAGTTCAAAACACTCAGGACCTTCAGATAATTTATTTTTTGCATCCTTTTCGAGAGTCTTCTGAACAGCGTGTTTTACAAGTTCCTGTTCTTCCAAAGGAAATATATCAAATAAGCTTAAATGGATAGCTTCTTGCGGAGTATATCCGAATATTCTTTGCACAGAAGGCGTGACAAAAGTGAAATTGCCATACAAATCTGTGATCCAAATTACATCTGTTACGCTTTCAGTGATGAGTCTATATTTCTTTTCCCTATCTAGTATTGCTATTTCCTTTTCTTTACGTTCTGAAATATCTCTGGCGATTCCTTGTACACCGAGAACTGCATCATCTATATAAATTGGTGTTATACTAACCTCTATAGGAAAAGTGGAACCATCTTTATGACTTGCATAAAGTTCCAACAATTGATGCTCTTTGCCAGATAATGCTTTCTCGAATGCTCGATTAGCACTATCGATATCTTCTTTTGAATAAAGAAATTTGTTGTAAGTGAGTCCTACAATTTCATGAGGAGCATATCCAAATATTTTTTGGGCTGAAGGAGAGGAGTAGACCAATATTCCGTAGGTGTCTAATTGCCATATAACTTCCACACTCGTATCTGCTATCAAACGGAACTTTTCGTTCTTATGTAGGGTATCCCTGGAATTTTCCAGTTCAGTTATGTCCTGTCCCCAACCAATAAAATGGCTTATATTCCCGGAGTCATCGAAATAAGCATGGTTTGTCCATAAAAAAGTTCGTATTGTACCATCTGTGATTATTACCGAATTTTTATATGTTCCAACGGGAGCATTCTGATTGAAAGAATTGAGAAAATTTAACAAGTCAGTACGTTCTTCCACTGGAATCAATTCTAAAATCTCTTTGCCTTGAATCTCTTCTTTGGTTATTCCAAAGTATTGTTCAAAGGCTTTATTAACATATAACTCAGTAGTGTCAGGTAAAAAAACATTGATAATATAATCTACGTTTTCGACAATATCCCTGTACGTTAAATCAATCTCATCTGAAACATCATTATTTTTTCCCCTTTCTAGCCTTTTTTCCAACTCTTTAATCTTTTGTTCCAATTCTTGGTAGCTTGGTTTTTGTTCCATAATTAATCTTCCAAATATTTATAAATAGACACCGTGCCAATCCCGCCAATCGCATAAGCCGCCAGCCAAGTGATCCTTACGTGCCAAGCCCGTCAGTAGTCCTCATCTCCTAGCAAATGCATCTTGGGAATGATAATCTTGTAATTTTGAAATCTAGACTACATTCAGAGAATAGCCGTATACATCAATTACTCCGAATCAATCTCTTGCAAAACCTGAATGAACTTCTCCACCAATTCCGGATCGAACTGAGACCCTACGCAGCGACGTAATTCTGCGATCGATTTATCTTTGGCCATAGTGTCAAAGGCCAGGATGCGGCTCTCCGCAGGGATATCCTACCGCAGGCCCAGGTAATGGCCTCTGACAAGGCTCAGCAAGATCCAGCCCGAAAATAATTCAGGCTCCCGCAAACAGGAGATAAGCCAGGGCGATTCGCAGGGGTCACCGAGAGTCCTGTTGCGCTTTGCCGGATATCTCACGAGCTACTCTCTCAGAATTTCAGCGCCTC
>CAYNCR010000348.1:2618-2826 GCA_964395575.1 uncultured Desulfohalobiaceae bacterium | reverse complement strand
TGCCGCCTTCATGGAGGGCAGAAGCTCCCCGTTCATGGAGGCGTTTTATCGGAGGCAGCGCCGCGGATTCGGCGTCCTGATGACCGAATCCGGAAAACCGGTCGGCGGCTCCTGGAACTACGACAAGGCCAACCGGCGCGCCTTTCCCCGGGAGGGCCCCGGCGAGCTGCCGGCACAGCCGAGCTTCCCCCGCGATCGGATAACCGCC
>CAYNCR010000348.1:1303-2608 GCA_964395575.1 uncultured Desulfohalobiaceae bacterium | reverse complement strand
GGCGATTGCCCTCACCGAGCGTCTGTTTCCGGGTCATCCAGGCGACGGCGCCTCCTTCGACCTGCCCGTGACTCCGGAGCAGGCCCGCGAGGGCCTCCGAGACTTCGTGGCGCGGCGCCTGCACCGCTTCGGCGACGTGCAGGACGCCATGTGGACCGGCGAGCCCTTCCTCTACCACTCGCGGCTCTCGGCGCCGCTGAACCTCAAGCTCCTGGATCCGCGCGAGGCTGTGTCCGCCGCGGAGACCGCCTATCGCGACGGAACGGCGCCGCTGAACGCCGCGGAGGGTTTCGTGCGTCAGCTGCTCGGGTGGCGTGAGTTCGTCCGCGGCGTGTACTTCCACTATATGCCGGACTATGCCCGCGCCAACGCGCTCGGGGCGCGGGAGAGGCTGCCGTGGCTGTGCTGGAGCGGCGAGACCGGCATGCGATGCCTCCGGGAGGTGGTCGCGGGGCTCCGGCGCCACGGCTATGCCCATCATATTCAACGGCTCATGGTGGCCGGGCTTTTCGCGCTGCTCTACGGGGTCGAGCCCAGCGAGTTCAACGCCTGGCATCTGGCCATGTACATCGACGCCTATGATTGGGTGAGCGTCCCCAATACCATGGGCATGACGCTGCATGCGGACGGCGGCCTCGTGGGCACCAAACCGTACTGTGCGTCTGGGAAGTACATCGCTCGCATGAGCAACTACTGCCGCTATTGCCGCTTCGACTCGCAGCAAAGCAGCGGGGAAGAGGCCTGTCCCTTCACCACCCTTTACTGGAGCTTCCTTTCCCGCCATGCCGAGCGCTTCAGCAATAACCAACGCATGCAGTTCCAGATCAAGAATCTCCGGCGGAAAAGCGACGAAGCCATGCGGGCCATCCGCGAGCGGGAGAACGAGGTGCGTCGCCAAGCGCAGACGGGGACGCTGTAGCAGATAGAGCACAAAGGGACATCCATGATAGTGGCTGTCAACGCAATTCTGTACCCATTCCAGGCAATAGGTGCAGAATCAAGAGCAGACCAGACCGGCGCGCAGGTGCTGGCGCTCTGTGAGCCTCCCTGAATCCCTGCCTTTCTGGAATAGAAAGAGAAGGACAGGATCTCCAGGATCAACAGGATTGATGAAGGCCCGCGGGAAAAGAGCTGCATCTCTTTTCCCGCAGTATCCCGTTTATCCTGTCAATCCTGTCAACCTTCTTCACTTTTCCGAAATAGGTGCCAGAAGCGGCTCAGGACCAAGTGATCCACGGATTCTTGGTGCGGAGAAAGAAGCGTATGCAGGATTTTCTCCAGGAGATCGGAAAATACAACATACGG
>CAYNCR010000348.1:0-1293 GCA_964395575.1 uncultured Desulfohalobiaceae bacterium | reverse complement strand
TTTCCCCGCAATATCCAGTTTAACCGGTAAATCCTGTCAACTTTCTTCACTCTTCCGAAATAGGTTACAGAAGCGGCTCAGGACCAAGTGACCCACGGGACCGCTTCTTGGAGCGGAGGAAGAAGCGTATGCAGGACTTTCTCCAGGAGATCGGAAAATACAACATACGGGCAGCCAAGCCGGACCCCACTCGCTGTGCGCTGCTGGTCGTTGACATGCAGGAGTACTTTCGGCCTATCGCCCTATCTGCAGCTGACAATATTTCTCGTGTTTTGGCTGCCTGTCGCAGCCGCTCAATGCCTGTTGTCTATACCCGGCACGGCCACAAGGATATCTCTGTAGACGGAGGCATGATCTATCAGTGGTGGGGCCAGAGCGTGACTTACGGAGCCGGGGAGTGGCGGATCATGCCGGAAGTGGCCCCGGAGGAGGGGGATACGGTGCTGGACAAGCGCCGCTATTCCGCCTTTCGCGGCACGGAGTTGGACGGAATGCTGCGGGATCTGGGTATCACCGAGCTGATCGTCACCGGAGTGCTCACCAACTGCTGCTGCGAGAACACCGCGCGAGAGGCTTTCGATCTGGACTACAGGGTGTTCTTCGCCTCCGATGCCACCGCGGCCGCGAATGAGGAGCTGCACCTGTCCACCCTGAGGAATCTGGCCTTCGGGTTCGCCTATGTGCACAGCTCGAGACAGCTTGTCGGGGCGCTTTGAGATTTTTGTCCTGAATCCGTCAAGCTGGCGCAGGTCCCGGATTGTCTGGCAGCCTTCCTTTCTGGGATCCGGTGCGCACAATCGTTGTGGTTCTGTTCGCCAGCGCCATTTATGACTCGGCATGGCCCTTTCGGATGAAACGTCCCGCCATGGATCAGGATCGTCCTTCCCTGTCAATCCACTCCAGGAACTGGGTGGGCACCTGCCAGGTCTGTGGACCGTGTCCTCCTGCCATGAGGCAGGCCCTGGGAATTCCGTCATCTCGCAGAAAGTCGTCAATCAGCTGATCCCGGGCCAGGAGCTGGCTCAATGAAAGCTCGAGCTCGGACGTGTACTCCAGCTCATCCAGCTCGTAGGGATCAGCCCCGGAAAGCACCAGGGCCAGATCGGAGAGAAAGCTCAAACAGGTTGTTCGGCGCACAAGAAAACCATCGAACCTGGGGGTGTATGAAGGGTTGACAGAAAAGAAAATTTGTATCAAAAGAGAATGGATATTTTTTGATAATAAATATTAGTTGCAATAGAGGTTTTTCTTGTCAGACCAAAAAAAACGATTTGAAACCATTATCCAAAAATT
>CAYNCR010000347.1:0-2829 GCA_964395575.1 uncultured Desulfohalobiaceae bacterium | reverse complement strand
GGTTATTGAACTTTAGCAAAGGGGAGTATAGAGGAGGGCGAGATAGGTGCTGGATTACACAGTTGGCGCTAAGCGCGATATGGGTAGTAAGTGAGCGACAGCGCAAAAGGAGGGCTTATGAATTCAGGATATTGTAGACTGTCTTTCGAGAGATCTGCAGCTTGGTTGCGATTTCCGTTCTGCTGAACCCTCTGGCCAGGAGTTGCCGCACTACATATTTCTTGGACTCTTTGCTTTGGAGATCGCGCACCGGACGGGGATCGAACTCACGGATCATTTTCTCCAGGCTCACAATGTCCACAAGGTCGTCACTCCCTTGGCTCTGCTTTTCCGGTTTGCCCGTAAGCTTGCGAAAGAGGGAGGGAAACTTGTCAGCCAGGTGGACACAAAATCGCTCGATCGCGCCTTCCTGCTCCTGGGCATTGTCTGGCTCCATTCCCTGTGCATGACGCAGGATGTCGAAGTATTCCTTGCGTGCTGAGGCGGGGTCACCGTCCAGGAGCTCGAGAACAGGGCTCGGATCGACAAAGGACTCCTCCTTCGTCTCTCGACAATATAAGGAACAGGAGGACCATCTATACTTTTCCGGGGAGGCACAGAGATCGTCCTTGACCGGGTTGAGATGGATATAGACCGAGGCGCTAAGCAGGTATGCGCTGTCCAGGCAAACAGCCTGACGATAAGGGCCGCCGAAGAGGTGTCCCTTCCGCTGGTATTTGTAGTTGAACCGAGCCGCATAGTTGGAGAAAACATAGTGCATGGCCCGGGGGAGATTGTGTAGCTGGGGCTCGATCAAAACATGAACGTGATTGGGCATCAAGCACAGGGCGTAATAGGCAAGATTGAATCTCTCCGCGCTTTCCTTGAGCAGGCCCAGCATGGCCAGATAGTCGTCCTCCTCCAGGAACAGGGGCTCCTTGCCAGCCGCTCGCTGGGTGATGTGGGAGATGAGCCCCGGCACATCCACTTTGCCTTTGGCCCGGAATACTCGTTGCGCGGAGCCGTAGGCCAACTTGTCCCGGATTTCCATTCCTGCCTCCGTGTTTGTGGCTGTTCCTCACGGATGCTTTCGGAATTACTCAATTGCGGCAAAGCGCGTTTTGGGTAAGGTTACACAATTTGGGCTAAGCGCGTTTTGGGTAATGGAAGGAGTTGCGATGCCTATTGCAACCCCTACCTTTCTGGCTTTTTCCTGGCGCACTCAATTTTCCGTGATCATACCCCCGGGTGGCCTGGTCATTTTTGGGTTATCACAGTCAGGGTTATGCGCGTAATAGGTAGTAGAGGTTTCTGGATTACCCAAATTGAGCTAAGCGCGAAATGGGTAATGGAACGTGCATGGCCTCTGCAGTGGGCAGAGACCATGGTTTGCCCTATTCGCGCTGTGCGCGATGTGGGTAAGGAAGCTGGATTACACAAATTCGGCTAAGCGCCATGTGGGTAATATGGCTTCGGGATTACTCAATTTGAGCTAAGCGCGTTTTGGGTAATGGAAGGAGTTGCGATGCCTATTGCACTCCCCCACTTTTCTAGCTCTTTCCTGGCGCACTCAATTTTCCGTGATCATACCCTGGGTGGCCTGGTCATTTTTGGGTTATCACAGCCAGGGTTTTGCGCGTAATGGGCAGTAGAGGCTCTGGATTACTCAACATCGGCTAAGCGCTTTATGGGTAATGGAAAATGTTGAATTACACAGATTGAGCTAAGCGCGAGATGTGTAGTGAATATGGGCTGTATTACTCTAATGGGCTATGCCCTCTTTGGGTAATGCAAAGTTGTCGGATTACACAGTTCCGGCTAAGCGTCATGTGAGTAACCCATCTATCCGCTTTGTTCGTTGGTTGGATTAGGCTGGGATTACACAGTTGGCGCTAAGCGCAAAATGGATAAGCAGGGCCCTACTCTTCCCACTAATCTTAATCGTGGGCCATACTCTTCAAAGCACCATCCGCTGCCATTCGCCCTCCGGCTACAACAAAAACCGATAATCCTCCACACGCAATGCATCTGCCAGCTTACGGGCGCGCTCCTTGCCAATACCGCGCTTGCCGTTTTCCATCTCGCTGATATGCCGCTGCGGAATACCCGTTATTTCCGCTAATTGTTTCTGCGTAAATCCTTCACGAATCCGGTAGGCACGCAAAGCCGCCTGCTGTTCCCGCCCGATATATTCGGGAAACACTTCCTCAACCGAATATGTACGTTCTTCATCAGACTCAACAGCCCTTGCATACTCCCGAATCCTGGATGCATTGCGTCTGCTAACCCGCAGCGTCAGGGTCACGATTTCATCATCAGTACGGTGCTTTTTCGTGACTTCCGACATAAATCACCTCCACTACCCGAATACTGCCCTTGACTTCCCGCCAGACAGCAACATAAGTTGGCTTTCCTTTTTTCAAGTGGCAATGATGCTCTCCAACGGACAACTTCGAATAGTTGGGCCAGTTCCCTCTCACAGGACCTGCCTTTTCGATTTCTTTCACCAGTTGAAACAGCACTGTCTGCACCTTGCGGGGCAGTTTTTCTTTCTGTTTTCTCGCCCTGTTTGTAAACTCAACAACCCAACTCATATTAAATATACCTCATAAAAGTATACTGTCAACACAAACCTTACTGCCTTCTGCCAAGCAAATATTCGCGCCTGCCCCGTGTACTTCCCTACCCCATTAAATCCTTGACCCGTTAAGCCCTTGCCCGGTTCATTTTCTACCAATGAACTAAGTCTTTATTTTAACTGGGCTCTTTTGAGATAATCGGGGCCTGCCCGGTGAAACCCAGTAAAATCCGCTACGCTAAGACTTCATCTATTTCACAAGGCAAGCGCCA
>CAYNCR010000346.1:347-2839 GCA_964395575.1 uncultured Desulfohalobiaceae bacterium | reverse complement strand
CAGAGTCGGAGGTTCAAGATTCAAAAAGGCCCCGCGAACATGTCGGTTTCGGAAGCTGGTGGATAGTTACGATTTATTAAGGGAACTATCTCGAGCTGGGTTTCACAATGCGCCTTGACCTTCAGAAAAAGAGACATCATTCCCGGTCATTCCGGGAATAAATCCATCATTCCTGCAGTGTATGTTATGTCCGGCGAACAGGCAACCAAGGGGGCGAGACATCACTGCTAGCGTCCGCGTGAGGTCGGGATGGAACGCGTTTTTCCTATCGGGCCCGCACTTCTGCCCGGTGGTGATCGAACAGGGACAGAGGGAGGGAGATTTGGCTCAAGGGGCCAGCCCCTTCCAGGACAAGAGACACCCCAGGGCGAGGATCATCCACATCATAAGCCGCCTGTATCCCTCGGTGCGTATATGCTTATACAGGGCGGCACCGAGCACGCCTCCCAGGGCCAGGCCGGGCAGACTCCAGGCGTACAAGCCGAGAACCTCGCGGGTAATAAGCCCCGTGGCCGCGTGCATGCTGGAAATGCCCACAGTGGTCAGCAGGAAGAAGGCGACCATGGTCGCCTTGATCGCATCCTTGGGCCAGGGCTGGATGGAAGTATAGACAATGATCGGGGGCCCGCTCGCCCCGATGGAGCCACCCAGGCCACCGGCCACGAAGCCGGCCACCCCGGCCCAGAGCGTGGACAGCTCTCTCTGTATGGGAACCCTGAGAACGGCATACGCCCCGTAGGCGACCAGCACTCCCCCCAGCACGATCTGCAATACAGAAGAGGAGACGGTCTTGAGGACGTAAACGCCAACCGGAATCCCTGGTGCGGCCGCCGCAATAAGCGGCAGACACAGCCGCCAGCGTATCGCTCCCCACAGCTGCCAGCCGAGAGCAATATTGATGGTCACGGCCAGGAGGCCGACCATGGGAATCACCGTCTTCATCTCCACGAGCAGGGCCATGAGGGGCAAGGCCACCGTAATGACACCCACCCCGGTCATTCCCTGGGTGAATCCGGCAAACCCGGCGATAAGAGTCAGTAGGAGCTCAGGGAACACAGATATCTTCGCTTACCAGGGCGTTAATAATCTTCCGACTTACTGTATTGCGCAAAAAGCTCAAGCTCTCAGGGAGGCTCCTCAAAGCACTTTTGGTGTGGGGTCAATTGACAAAAAAAAGCCTGTCGACTAATCTTGCCAAAAATTTCAAGCTGTGGAAAGCAGTTGGTGAATTCCCCAAAGAGGCGGGTGTCCAGAAGAAGTGCAAGCGGACATTATCAAGACGCACTTCGCGGAGAGCGATGGACAGCTCGTCGAGAAAAGCCCTTCGGTGGCCTCGATGCCAGCTGCCAATCCATCTATGGACGCAATCCTCATAATGCGCAACACGGGCAAAGCGGTGTGAGCAACTTGTCGACCTTTCCGCTTTCCGGGCCTGTGCCCCAAAAGGCTACTGGCATTAGGGCAATCCCCGACTCCCCCCGTTGAATCCTGCCTTCGGCAGGGCAGCGATGCTGCATTCAACAGGGCGAGCCGCACACCATTTTCATGCTTGGTTGTGCCCGGTTCGTCTGGGGATGAGGATTGTGAAGACTCCGTAATCGATAGGGACCGCACACTCAACTGAATCGAGGAAGCATACCATGACCAAGGTTGGGCTCATTGGAACGGGCAACATGGGGAAGGCGCTGGCCAAGGGCTGGTGCCAGGACGAAACCTTCGAGATGGTCGGCTACGACAGCAGCCCCAAACAACTCCAGAAAGTAGCCGAGGAAACCGGTCTGGAGGTCAGTCATTCCCTAGAGGAAGTGGCCCAGAGCAGCGACTATATCGTGCTGGCGGTCAAACCGCAGCAAATGCAGGATGTGGTGCAGAAGATAGCCCCGGATCTGCAAAAGAATCAGTGCCTCATTTCCATCGCCGCCGGCATCCAGCGCGAGACGCTGGCCCAGTGGAGCGGGCACACCTGCCCCGTGGTCAGGGTCATGCCCAACACGCCAGCCATGGTCGGGGCCGGGGTGTTCGCCCTGTGCTACGACGACAGGAAGCTTTCCGGCGAACAGAAGGACTTTCTGCAGGGGATCTTCCGCAATCTGGGTCAGGTGCAGGTGATACGCGAGGAATATTTCGACGCTTTCACCGCCCTGATGGGGACCGGTCCCGCCTATGTCTACTACTTCATGGACAGCCTCATTGAGGCCGGGGTGGCGATCGGCTTCCCTCGGGAGCAGAGCAAGGACATGATCCAGGCCCTGCTGGAGGGATCCGTGCAGATGGCCGGGCAAAGCGGGATGAGCGCCACCGAGCTCCGGGAGATGGTCACTTCCCCAAGCGGGACCTCCTCGGCCGGCATGCTGGAGCTGGACAGGCAGGGGGCCCGGAGCGCCCTCGTGGAGGCCGTGCTTGCCGCGTGCAGGCGGAGCCGGGAGCTCGGAGGATGACAGGGCGCCCAACCTTTCCCTTGCTGCGTTGCTTCAAAAAGCTCAAACTCTCAA
>CAYNCR010000346.1:0-337 GCA_964395575.1 uncultured Desulfohalobiaceae bacterium | reverse complement strand
GGACAAACAGGGCACCCGCAGCGCGGTCGCTGACGCTGTGCTCGCCGCTTGTCGCAGGAGCAAGGAGCTCGGGGGCTAGCGCGCTTTTTCGGAGAGCCCGTAGAAAAAAACATTGCCCCGAAAATGCGAGAGCCCTGCGGGTTATACCCGCAGGGCTCTCGCTTTCGGTGAGTCCGTGATCCCTTCCGGCATGCGGGACAGCCCTATTGAATGGATTCGAACTGCTCCTGAATAGCCGGCTCGGGCTCCTTGTCCAGAAGACTGACCACGATGATGGCCCCGGAGCAGAGGATGAATCCGGGCAGGATCTCGTAGAGATCGAACATCCCGCCGGTAA
>CAYNCR010000345.1:2505-2854 GCA_964395575.1 uncultured Desulfohalobiaceae bacterium | reverse complement strand
CCTGCCCCGATCAGCGCGGCCACTGCGGTATTGCCCACATTCTGCACAAAGGCGATGCGCAGGCCTCCGAGCACGATGGGCAACGCCCTGGGCAGCTCCACAAAGACAAGGAGCTGCAACCGGCTCATTCCCATTCCCCTGCCCGCTTCCACCAACTCCGGTTCGACCCCTGCAAGCCCGGCGTACGTGTTGCGCACAACTGGAAGCATGGCGTAAAGGGTGAGCGCGATAACAGCCGGTGTCCAGCCGATTCCCTGAACACCCATCTCCTTGAGCAGGGGCACGGCTGCGGCCAGAAGGGACAGGGGTGCGATGAGCAGTCCGAAAAGGGCGAGGCTGGGGATGGTCT
>CAYNCR010000345.1:0-2495 GCA_964395575.1 uncultured Desulfohalobiaceae bacterium | reverse complement strand
AATAATGTTTCGTGGGCGGTTCCGGGCGGATTTTCGGCTTTCCCTCAATGCCGAAAAGGGCCAGGCTGGGGATCGTCTGCACAATATTGAGAACGGAAAAGACCTTCTCCCGTAGCCAGGCTCTTCGGAACACGGCGAATCCCAGAGGGATCCCCCCGAGTGTGCTCAGGCCCACGGAAACTCCGGTAATCCACAGATGATTAAAAAGCTCCGCGACGAAGCGCGCCTTGCGCTGGATCAACTCGGTGAGAAGGGACAGATCGTTGAGCTGGCCCGAAGCGGCGATCCAGAGCACGAGGATCGCACTTGCCCCGAGAGGCAGGTATTTGGCTTTTTTCCGACCATACCGGGAATACAGATCGACGAGGAGGATAAAAAGGGCGACCGCGCAGATCCAGATCCCCGGCCCCATGGACACTCTGGCATAGGGCTGGGCCGTGGAAAGGATCCGTGTGGCCGCCTCTCCCAGGAAAAAAAGGAGACAGGGAGGCGCCAGAGCCGCGGGGACCAGCTCGAAAGCCCTGATACGTTCGTTTCCGGAAAAGGAACGGGTCAGGAAATAGCCCCAGAAGAGGAAAAATCCCAGCCAGGCGAACCAGGGAGCCGCCTGGAGAAGTGAGATACCCTGCCCCTCGACGATGCGATTCTCGCGGAATATGAGGAAGTCTAGGGGCCAGACGGCGGACAGGCCCAACAAGCTCCCCACGAGGAGCACTTTGGAACGAAGATGTGGAAGCACGGGCATGGCGACTCGAGCAATACTGCTTTTCCGGTCGTGCGAACAAGAAGGACTTTCCACAACTGCCCGTTAGGGAGCGGCCTCTTCATCAAGCATTCCCCGATCCCGAAGGTATTGCTTGGCCACCTCTTCCGCAGGCCGCCCTTGAACTGCGATCCGGGAATTAAGCTTCTGAAGGGTCTCCTGATCCAGGGAGGAGAACAAGGGGCGCAGGATGGAGGGGAGCTCGGTATATGCCTGCTTGACCTCCAGACGGAGCAAGGGGGCCGGCTGATAAACGGGCTGGATGCTCTTGGTGTCCTTGAGAACCCTGAGATCGAGAGCAGCCAGAGATCCGTCTGTGCCGAAGGCCATGGCGAAATTGACACCGCTCGTGCCGCGGGCGGCTGCCTGTTCCGTCTGGGCGGTGTTGCAGCCGGAAAAGACCAGGAGCTGAGCCTCTTTCAGGGAGAAGCCATACGCCTCCTGAAATGCGGGCAACACGTCCTCGCGATTGACGAACTCCTCGCAACAGGCCAGCTTGATACGGCCTCCGCTATTGGCGAATTCCGCGAAGTCCTCGAGTGTTTTCAATCCGTGCTCCAGGGCCAGCTTTCTTCTGACGGCGATGGCCCATGTGTTGTTCGCCGGAGCCGGCTTCAGCCAAACCAAATCGTTTTGCTCGGCATCCAGCTCCTTGACCGTGGCGTAGGCCCTGTCCGCATCCCTCCACACGCCGCTTTCGACAGAGTCGAAGAAAAAAGCCCCATTACCGGTATATTCCGGGTAGATATCCAACTGGCCGGACTTGATAGCCTTGCGGACAATAGGAGTCGTTCCGAACTCCGTTTTGTCCACCACCTCAAGACCGTTGGAACGCAAAAGGGCCACCATCATTTGGCCCAGAAGGGCTCCCTCGGTGTCGATCTTGGAACCGACGACAATGGGCTCCCGTTCCCCGGCTTGTGCGATGCCGGCCCAAATGGGAGCAAATAATAACGCAACAAGAGACAAGGCCAGAAAACAACGAGGCATAGTCATTTTTTCAGATCCTCCGAGCTTTTATGGCTGCAGATCCGCCGTCGCAAAGCCGCAATGATTCAGGAACGATCCCAGGTCCTTAAAAGGAAAACTCCCTGACAATTCCTCGGATCAGTCAGATAAGAACGCCTTGAAAGCTTTTCTTTCAAATATGGTTTATTCGCAGCTGGCAAGACCACCATACGGCCCCCAAAAAGAGCTTCCTGCTTCTTTTAACAAAAAAGAAGCAATAAAACCAATGGATTATACAACACATTCTTTGATGATTGAGGAAAAGCAGACGTGAATTTTTTCGTCATAGAAATAAACAAGGTATGTGAACTATAGCAGTTGATCCGTACTGCATCAACCACTAGGAGAATGCGAAGGAGGAGAAAGGGGGAAGGAACCCTTCTGGGGAGGCTGGGGTATTTGTCCTTGGCCAGATTGGCCCTTCTTTGAGAGGAAGGGCTACAGAGTAAAATCTAAGATCCGAGGATCATCAGGCCCAGAATTGCCGAGCGAACATCGGAAACAACGTAGCTTGAAAATGCGAGGCGAAGGCGGGTGGACGCTGAAGCCCGGGTTTGATTCCGGGTTTCAAATGATGGGACACGCAACACCCCATCGACATTCCCGGATCACTTCCCGTGAAGCAGGATTCGTATGGTGTGAATGATGACTGGAGTGGAATCAATTCCACCTCAGGCGGTACCAACAAGGCCAGGGTCTATTATGAAACCTGCGAACCCGGGCA
>CAYNCR010000344.1:0-2876 GCA_964395575.1 uncultured Desulfohalobiaceae bacterium | reverse complement strand
TCGGAACAGGCAATCCCGGATCAGGTCCAGTCCGTAGAGCCAGCGGGATTCCAGGTTGTCCCTGCAGGTGGCGAGATAGTCCCCCGGGCTGAACCTCCTGTCCAGGGCATCGCGGATATAGGGCCAGGGGGAGTGATAATTGTCTCCCTCCGCAAACTTCCTGAACTCGGCGAAATGATCATGGATCTGTTCGGCTTGTTCAGGAGGCAGGTCGGAGATGAACCTTTCGCATTCGAGGCCGTCCAGCATGATCATCTCTAGGTTCCTCATCAAGCTGCTCAGGGAATCCAGGAATGCCTTGCCCGGGTCCCGTTCGGATCGCGACTCCAGCCAGATCCATGCGAGAGTGCAGCGTGTAACACAGCGGCCGAGGATGATCGGCTCTTCGTATTCCACACCCATCCATTCGGGATACCGGCCAACGGCTTCCTCGATGTCCAGAAGCGCTCTGGAAAACAGCTCCTGCTCCCGGAATGCCTCGAATGCCCGGTCGAGGTAGGGCAGCATCTGTTCGGCAATATCCTCCAGATCCTCTGCAAAAAAACCCCCGTCGAAATAGGGCGGCTCCCAGGGAACATCCTGCACGGCGTATTTACCCTCTTCGTCCCCGAGCTGGGCCACCGTGTTTCTCCACCTTCCCCACAAATCCTCCCATATTTCACGGAGCCTTTCACGGCTCACCAGTTCCGCCGGGGAGATCTTTTCGGAATCCCTGTGCCAAGAGCCCAATATCTGCTCCACCGTCCGGGCGGTTTGACCATCCAGTTGCCGGAGCTTGGGGCGCAGCGTCTCGGCATCCGTGTCCAGCAATGCGTCCAAAAGGTCCTGAAGCTGTTGCTCGGTCAAAGCAGCAAGAATATTCTGGGCCGGGGTTTTCGTCTGCTCCATAGCATTCTCTCCATATGCAGTGAAATAATGAGAGCCTGTTTCCATGTGCTTGCAAACAATTATCCAGAAAGATACCTCGATGGATCAAAGTCGCTTGAGAGAGGATTGAGCACCATAATTCCGGCATAATACTGTCCCACGTTCAGGTCTTCCGAAAAGATGATTCCGCAGTCCGCCTCTTCAGCTGCCGCGATAATCGCGGCATCCCAAAAGGAGATCCGGTAGGACTCTTGAATCTCCACTGCGCGTCGGACGGATTTCGGTGAAGGCGTAATGACGGGGAAAGCTTCAAGGAGCTTGAGCTGCCTCATCACAACCGGCGGGTTCTGGCGCAGCTTTTTCAGCGCAGTATTGGCATATTCCTGCAGGACCTGCACGGAGACGACCCCATTTCCCTGTGTCATGCACGCACTGATGATCTCCAGGGCCCTAGATTGCTTGGAGCCTGAGCTCACGTCATTGGCATAGACCACGATATTGGAATCGATGAAGCACCGCATCACAATTCCTGCTCGCCTCTGTCATGCGCTTCTTCCCTGTCGAAAACGAACCCTACCGGGCTCGATCCGCCGTGCTCCTTTGCCAGTTGCTCGAATTCCCGAGCACAGGACTCCTTGTCCTCATCTGAAACAAGCTGCTCTAGATAGCGCCGGATCATTCGATTCAGACTCGTGCCATGCCGAGCGGCGTATTCCCTGGCCTTCCTGATGAGCTCCTTGTCCGCTGATAGTGTGATGTTCACGATAACACCTCCATATCACACATATTACACTTACGTGTGATATTAGGTTTCCCTATCTGTTGAGTCAAGGGTATGATTGGTCGGCGGAAAGGTGCAATAACAAGCCAGTCACAAAGCAATAATGTGGCTATTCATAACTGTTTTTTTCCAGCTCAAGATACACTACGCATACAGCACGGAGTCAATCCGTTTGCAGCCGTTTCATTGAATACACCCCCTCAATTCCTGACACCCGCTTGAATCTGCGCTGGTCCTTGGATCCCAATAGATGCTTCACACGGGCAAAGACCTCGCCGACAAAGGCCTTGGATCCGATAATTCCGGAGTCGGTGAAATATCTGCTCCGGTAGAGGAAGCGATCCGTCCGGCTCACTCTGTATTTGCGCTTCCTTTCCTTTTCCACCACCTTGTGGTCGATGACAGCTCCCTTCCCGGCATCCACAGCCCCCTTTTCGTATACGAACTCCCGGTATTTGCGAACGATCTCTCGGCTGTCATGCTCCTCCCACTCCCGTAGACCAAAGCCAAGGGAAAGCAACTCCTCCCTGTTTCCGGTCTGCACGTGGTATCCCAGGGAGCACCACTTGTATTCCTCCGGCCTCGCGACGATCCCCGCCCGAATGGGATTGAGGTCCACATAGGCCAGGAGGTTGATCAGAGTCCTGCCCTCCTCCACGATCACCGACTTAAAGCGCTCGCCCCAGAAAAAGCCCTTTCGCCCCGTTCTGCGGTTGTAATAGCGGGTAAAGCCCTGCTTAATGTCCTTGATGAAGGACCCAAGGCTGGTCAGGCGCTCGCGGTAGCTCTCCAAATGTTCGCCCGCTATCATCTGGTCCTCGCCGTAATATGCCTTGCATCTCCGCTGGATCTCGGCGTCCGACACTTCCGAGGCGGGATACATGCGGCAGACCAGATGGAAATGATTGCCCATGATGCAGAATCCGAGGATATCCGTACAGTAGAGAGTGCTCAGCTTCCGGATTAGGCTCAGCAGATAGTCTTTGTCCTGGGCTGTTATGGGCCGCCCTGGAAGGGCCGTCCGGCTGACCACATGATAGACTGTCGGCTTGTCGCTGCGCACAAACCTGGCGATTCGACCCATAGCTCCCCCTTAGCAGATACTTTTGATGGGATTTTCAAGAGGTTAGCAAAGAAAGACATTGTCTTCAATAATGAGCCTGTCCCCATATGCTCGCTCACTGGTGCCCATAACAAGCCAGTCACAAAGCAATAATGTGGCTATTCA
>CAYNCR010000343.1:0-2893 GCA_964395575.1 uncultured Desulfohalobiaceae bacterium | reverse complement strand
CCCGGGTCTTTCGCGCCGGCGCCAACGGCCTGATGGTGGGCGACTATCTGACCACCAGGGGCAAAGCCACGGAGGCGGACATGCGGATGCTTCGCGAACACGGCCTCGAGCCCCTTTGACGCGGAAACGTCGGTGCAGTATGTTTTCAGGAGTATGCTATCCTGTTCTCTCGCTCCCGAAATGATCCTCGACGCAACACGCCCAAAATCAGCTCCCGAGAGGTGCCTATGAGCAGACGACAAATCCATGGCCTCACAGTGGAGTGCGTGCAGGGGGATATCGCCAATCAGCCGGACATTGACGCCGTGGCCAATGCGGCCAATGCCCAGCTTATGCCCGGCGGGGGCGTTGCCGGGGCGATCCACCGTGGGGCCGGCCCTGGCCTGGCAGAGGAATGCCGCCCCCTGGCCCCGATATCTCCCGGAGAGGCGGTGATCACCGGGGCCCACAACCTGCCCAACAGGTATGTGATCCACTGCCTGGGACCGGTGCACGGCAGAGACGAGCCCTCGGACGACCTGCTGACCTCCTGTTACCTCAGGGCCCTGGAGCTGGCTGAGGAAAAGGGGCTCGCCTCCGTGGCCTTTCCCTCCATCTCCACCGGCGCCTTCGGCTTTCCCATGGATCAGGCCGCCAGGATCGCCGTGCGGACCGTTCTGGAACAGGCGCCGCGACTCACCTCGGTCGAGCTTGTGCGCTTCGTCCTCTTCAGCAAAGGGGACCAGTCCGTTTTCTCCGAGGCCTTGGAGGAAAGCAAGGGCTAGGTCAGGGCAAATTCCGGATCACATCTCCTTGGCTCCGGATCGGGGCGGGCTCAGGATGAACTCCCGCAGCACCGGAGCCGCCTTTTCCCTGGAGTTGCGAAGCCCCCATACGTGACCGCCCTGCAGCTGCAGGAACCGCTTGGGCTCGGAAGCACGGGCGTAGATCCGTCTGCCCAGCTCATAGGGAACGGTCTCGTCCTGCGGGCTGTGCATGACCAGGAGGGGACAGCCGAGCTCCCGGACTCGGCTCTCCACGGGGTATTCGTGGTTGATGATCCGTGAGGCGGGAATAAAGGGGATCAGCCTCTGGGCCACATCCGGGATCGAGGTAAAGGTGGATTCCAGGATCAGGGCGCGGCAGTCCGGGTGGCTGGAGGCCAGGTAGGAGGCGGGGCCGCCCCCGAGGGACTTGCCCCAGATCAGGATATCCTCCGGGGCGAACCCCTTGGACTCGCGCAGATACTCCCAGGCCGCCTCCGCGTCGCGGTAGGTTCCCTCCTCGCTCGGGGACCCCGTGCTCCTGCCGAATCCCCTGTAGTCAAAGATGAGGACCGAAATCCCCATCTCGTGCACCAGCTCCAGGAACCGCAGATAGCTGGACTCGGAGACGGTGCTCGCATTGCCGTGGCAGAAGAGGACCACGGGCTTGTCCGCCTCTCCCGGGACGAGCCAGGCGAAGAGGCTCTCCCCGTCCGAGGTGGCGATCCGCGTCTCGCTGAAGGGGACATCGTGCTTGGCCGGAGTGGCCTCGACCTCCTGCAGGGGATAGAAAATCACGAACTTCTGCCCCAGATAGCCCAGAACAAGGACCAGGATCACGAAACCCGCCAGGCCGAGGACAAGGGCCTTACCCCCGGCCTTCTTGTAGAGCAGGAAGAAACCCGCCGCCAGGAGCGGATAAAGGAGATAGATACCGTAGCGTTTGACCAAGTACGCGAGGGGATTGGCGAATTCTGGGATCATAGGAGCTCGTGATGTGTTATTCGTGATGTGTGTTCGGCATTGGCGAGCTGGAGCTCTCAGAGACAGTTTTGCAAAGTCTATAGCATATGACTGAACAGAAACTCCGGCTTTTTTGAGCGGTCTCTTGAAAGCCGCGATAATGGGGCTAACCCCCTGTCAATATGCCACGCTCCGCTCCGGGGAGCAATCGGAAAGCGCCGATTTCGCCGGAAATATCCCTTTCCACTTCCGGACCGGAGCTCGGGAAAACGGCAAACACAAGGAGCTGATCCATGGCCGCGTCGGACCGCTTCCGATACCTTGTGGCCTCGGACTGGAGCGAGTGCCTCTCCCCCAACGGGCCCTTCGATGCCCTGATCCACACCTGGCCGGAACTGGAGCTGGATCTGACCCGGAGCTTCTCCGCATACACCTCCAACGCGATCAGCCTGAGCAGCGCGGTGGAACAAATCAAGGCCCTCTTGCCCGGCGAGCTCCCCGTGGAGTCAATGGATGCCTTCCTGGAGGAAAAGTTCGCCGCATACGCCAATCTTTCCGGGCTGATCCAGCGATGCCTGGAGCACGGCATCGCCTTCATGATCAACAGCACCGGTCCCATCGGCTATTTCCAGCGCGCAATTGCCCGAGGTTTTCTGCCGCGGATACCCCTGCTATCGGCCCACCCCTTCCTGCGCTATCCCCCTTCCGAAACCGATCCGGAGCACGTCTTCGAGCTCTTTGAGATCGAGGACAAGGGCACAAACACCCAGGCCGCCCTGGATGCGCTGGGCCTTCCCCCGCACCGGGCGGCTGTTGTCGGCGACAGCGGCGGAGACGGCCCCCACTTCGCCTGGGCTGCGGAGAACGGGGCGCTGCGCATCGGAGTGAACCCCAAGGCCTCACTGGAACACTATTGCGCCGAGCGCGGCATCGAGATCCAAGCCCGGGTCGGGCCTGCCTATCGCCAGGGACAGCCTCGGGACCCCGAGGCGGAAGCCAGAACCGACCTCAACGAGGTCCTGGATATTCTTCTGCGGGAGCTGCCAACCTGACACCCCCTTGAAAAGCCATACGCGTCATACAAAAACGGAGGTAACTATTCACCACCCCACTAACTATTGTAAGCCGACATGGGGTATTTTGAATCATTTCAGCGGAGACGATGCCAGATTTTCTTCGTCCGGCAC
>CAYNCR010000342.1:0-2901 GCA_964395575.1 uncultured Desulfohalobiaceae bacterium | reverse complement strand
AACCGTAACGCCAAGTGCACGGCACCCTTCACCGCACCCCCGCCGCCACGCGACGCCCGCCGGATGAAAGCAGCTGATCACTTGCAAGGAGTCCCCTCATGAAACTGTACGTCGGCAATCTGCCTTTTAACCACAATGACGACGCTCTCCAACAACTTTTTATCCCCTACGGGGAAGTGGTCAGCGCCAAGGTCATCACCGACCGCGAAAGCGGACGTTCCCGCGGCTTCGGCTTCGTGGAGATGTCCACTCAAAACGAGGCCCAAGAGGCCATGCAAGCCATGAATAGCGCCTCTGTTGAAGGCCGCTCTCTGGTGGTCAACGAGGCCCGCGAAAAGCGGCCCTAGCTCTCAAATTTGATCTATGACGGGCGGTCCGAGGACCGCCCGTCCGCTCGCCGTATCACCGCTTCCCTCCCGGAACACGAGTGCTGTGTCGAGCACTTCTCCAATAATCATTCCCCGTCGACCCCCGTGCCCGGCGGGCACCGCGGGTACGAGGCTGTTCCTCCCCCCGCCGGGTGGTAAACGGGGTGTGTCATAGCAAGAAAAGGAAATTTCATGTCATTTGCGCAATTCGAGCTCGATCCCAAAATTCAAGCCGGGATCACAAGCTGCGGGTTCACGGACCCGACCCAGATTCAAGAACAGGCCATTCCCTCCGGCCTTCAGGGCAGGGACGTCATGGGCCTGGCCCAGACCGGCACCGGCAAGACGGCGGCTTTTGCCCTGCCCATATTGCAGCGGCTCCTGCAGGGAAAGCGCGGGAAGGTGCGCAGCCTGATCCTGGCCCCCACACGCGAGCTTGCGGAGCAGATCTCCCAGTCCTTTCAGTCCCTGGGCCATAAGACCGGTCAGCGGGTCGTGACCGTGTACGGCGGGGTGAGTAAATCCGGCCAGGTGCGCAAGCTCCGCTCCGGAGCGGACATTGTTGTGGCCTGCCCTGGCAGGCTGCTGGACCTGCATCGCGATCGCGCGGTGGACCTCTCCAGTGTGCAGACCCTGGTCCTGGACGAGGGCGACCGCATGCTGGACATGGGTTTTATGCCGGATATCCGCA
The DNA here is from genome assembly GCA_964395575.1 of uncultured Desulfohalobiaceae bacterium. Lineage (GTDB taxonomy): Bacteria > Desulfobacterota > Desulfovibrionia > Desulfovibrionales > Desulfothermaceae > JAIPDU01. The sequence continues at coordinate 1,842 of CAYNCR010000342.1, read as the reverse complement.
AGATCATGCACAAACTGCCCGCGGATCGGCAGAACATGCTCTTTTCAGCCACCATGCCGCGCGGCATCCGGGAAATGGCCGAGGAGATCCTGCGCGATCCCGTCCGGGTACAGGTGGAGCACGACAAGCCCCTGCAGGCCATCAATCAGTCCCTTTACAAAGTGGAGCGCCGTTCCAAGCCCCAAATGCTCATGACCCTGCTTAGGCAGGGCCAGGAAGAGGCGACTCTCGTCTTTACCCGCACCAAGCACATGGCCACCAAGCTGGCCGGCAAACTCAATGCGGCCGGGCTGCAGGCCAAGGACCTTCAGGGGAACATGTCCCAGAACAATCGCCAGAAAGTGCTGCAGGACTTCAAGAAAGGGGGCTTCAACATTCTGGTGGCCACGGACGTCGCCTCCCGCGGCATTGATGTGACCCGCATCGGGCACGTGATCAACTACGACATGCCGGACACGGCCGAGGCCTACACCCATCGCATCGGGCGCACAGGGCGCGTCTATGCCTCGGGCGAGGCCTCGACATTCGCGGAGCCGGGCGATTTTCGGCTGATCAAGGAGATCGAGCGGGCCCAGAACCAAAAGCTGCAGCGCAAGAACCTGCAAAGCTCGGCGTAATCGCGAGCGCCGCCTCGGCACCGCGTAGCGCGTACATTCCGGTTTCAAGGCCGCGGCCCCTGGTGTTGTCCAGAGCCGCGGCCTTTTTTTGTCCTTTAGGCTGAGACGTGCTAACTCGGGGGCGACAATTAAGCCTAAACAGCAATGTCTTTGACGCGGATCTGCTTGGTTGTGCAGCGAACGATCTGTGAGATGTCGCCCTCAGGCAAAAAGGGTGCTGACCGTATTGAATCTGAGAATATACCTGTGCGCACAGGGTGAGGAGGCTGAATATGGACCAAGGAGCATTTCCCCGGTGGCTGCAAGAGGTGATGCAGAGGCGGGATGTGCCTTTATGGGGTGCGGCGGATCTGTCAGGGGTGGACGGCACGGCTGACGATTCCGGCGAGGCGTTGCCCCGTGCCCTGGTCTGGGGCGTTCCGGTGCATCCGCTGGTCATGGCCGGAGTCCGGGAAGGCCCCACCGCGGGCTACGCCACGGAATACCGCCGTTTGAACGGCCTGATCGACGCAGTGGCGCAGGATCTGGCGGGAGCGCTGCGGGAGCGTGGCTACAGGGCCTATCCCCTGGACGCATCCAGGCGGACGGACGAGGCGAACCTGTGCGGGGAATTCCCGCACAAGACCGCGGCCACCAGGGCTGGACTGGGATGGATCGGCAGGCACTGCCAGCTGATCACCAGGCCCTACGGCTCCTGGGTTCGGCTGGGCACGGTGCTCACGGATGCGGAGCTTCCCTGCGGCCCGCCCCTGGAGCGGAGCTATTGCGGCACTTGCTATGCCTGCGTCAGGGCCTGTCCGGCGGGAGCGCTCACGGGCAGGGCCTGGAGGCCGGGGATGCCACGAGAGGAGATCCTCGACGCGCGGGCCTGCGACGAATACAAGAAGCAGCGCTACGGCCACTTGATGCAGGGCCGTGTCTGCGGCATCTGTTCCGCGGTGTGCCCCTTTTCCCGTACCCGGGGCGGGCGCGCGGCGAAACTGGAGGACCAGACCCCTCCCTGGTGCCGCTTCTGAACAGGCTCAGTCGGAATGGGGGACAAAAAACCCGCCTCCGCTCCAGGGCCGTCCGGACCGACCGGAAAAGGACGCCCCGAGGGCGGCGCCCACCCGGTCGCAGGCGAGGACGGCGTCCTCGTTGTCCTCGAATCTCTGGAACATGTCCGGCTCCACCCGGGTGAAGGCGGAAAAGGCCTGTTCCGGCCAGTTCAGGGCGGGCATGCCCA
>CAYNCR010000341.1:147-2905 GCA_964395575.1 uncultured Desulfohalobiaceae bacterium | reverse complement strand
CTCTACCATCGGCACCAATCGAGCGCTAACAGACTGTTGAAAAAAGGGGAAAGGGCTCATCCGAAACGCGATGTCCCGCCCCTGTGCGGAGGGCCGAGCGCGCACCACAAACCCTTCCCCTCGGTGGCTACTCCCCCGCCGGACAGCTCAGCTCGCACTCCCGGCAGAACTTGACACAGAACTCCGGGCCGAAATCCTCCTCCCGGACTCCAGCACCACACTTCTCGAACTCTTGGACGGATTCGCGGATCTCCTGGTGCTCCTGCTCGCTTGCGCGCACGGCATTGCTCGCCTCCTCGATTTGCTCCTCCAGCTTGGTGTTGCAGACTACCCGGTCATAGGTTCCGTCCGTTCCCGGCAATACAGCCTGGTCCAGCTCTCGGGGCGTATAGACCGCGTTGGCGAAGGCGCCCTTGGGACAGGCCGCGCGGCAGGGCTGCCCGCAGCTCTCGCAGGGGTTGAATTCGAGCGGGCCCGTCGGCTGGAGCTCCCTATCGATCAATAGCGCCCGAAAACGGATTCTGGGGCCGTATTCAGGAGTGACCACCAGGTTGTTTATGCCCACAGACCCCAGACCGGCCAACACGGCGGCATCCTTGAGGAATATTCCGTTCTTCTCCACGAGATAGGGAAGCTTATAGGTTCTGCAGCCGAAGGCGCTCTCGAGCCATTCGGAGATTTCCCTGTTGATCCGTTGAAGGATGCGGTTACCCGGTGTTCCCTTGCCGTCCCACCAGTCGAGCTCCGGCTCCCCGGGGCCGTGCTCGACCCCGATCACCACCGAGGAGACCGCGTCCTCCGGCCAGGCCACCTCCAAGGATTCGCTCCCCTTTTGCGCGTCCCGCCAGTGCTTCTCCGGATCCGCGCCGATTTTGGGATAGATCAGATGGGAGGGGGACTGTTTCAGATCCTCCACTCGGGCGATCCCTACAACGGATGCGCCCAGGGACTTGGCCTTTTCCATCACGGTCTCGGTCACAAGCGAATCCGAAGTCATGAACAGCTCCTCATTCGACAAGTTTCAGGGCAATCTTCGCGAAAGGCCGGAACATCCGTCTGTCCACGAACAACGAGCATCGCCCGATTCAATCGCAAAACTCTATGCCAGGCGATTCACACGTCAAATGCTTTCCCGTTCCCCGCATCCGGACCGTATCTGCGGAGAGTCTTCCCTCCCCTCTCCTCGACAATGCTCCTAATAAGCCTGACCATTTGTGCAGTTACTGAGCCAGGCACCTTATACACACGCTTGCTGTTCATGAAAAAAACATGATATATTCATTCAAACTATTTCTCAGGAGGCAGGCATGTCCAATCTCCAGATCAAGGATATCGACGAACAGCTCTATCAGGAGCTGAAGCAGGCGGCCGCGGACGAAAACCGCTCAGTAAGCCAGCAGGTCCTTTTTATCATACGCAACTACCTGGCCAGACGGAAATCGGTTTTACAGGAGGAAAGCGCAGTCCGGACGCTCCTCTCCTTGGCCGGCTCCTGGGGCGATTCCAGGTCCGCGGAGGAAATCATTCAAGAGATCAGGAAAGCCCGCCGCTCCTCTAACAGGCTCTCGGATGGGTTGTGATGTACCTTCTCGACACGGACACGCTGATCTACAGCCTCAAAGGGCGAGAACCCGTTCTCGAAAACCTGGCGCGCCACCAGCACGACCCCCTGCGCATAAGCGCCGTATCCCTTATGGAGCTGTATTACGAGGCATACAAATCGGAGAGAGTCGCAGCGAGCTTGGCCAGAGTGCGCCGTATCGAGTCCGCCATCGGGATACTGCCCGCGGATGCGACGATTTCGGAGACTTTCGGCATGATACAAGCGGATCTGGAAAGCAAGGGGACCCCTCTCCAGGACGCCGACCTGATGATCGCGGCCACGGCCCTGTCCCACAACTTCGTTCTCGTAACCAACAACGAAAGGCACTTCTCCCGTATCGAAGGACTCAAGCTCGAAAACTGGGCCCATTCCTGAGCTCGCGTGCCTTTCTCTCCTTGGATTCTTCCCGCTAAAATACCAGGACGAGGATGTTCCCTACGGAGAGGTTCTGCTGGAGGTTATGCGCCCCTTTGTGCAGCATAAGGTGACAGGCACATCTTTCATTCTCGATCCTGTCAGGTCGATAATGAACGTTGGGACGGAGCCGAACTCGCCCTTGAGGCCTCGGAAGGCGTTTTCCACTGTGGTCAGTATCACATATATCTTGCAGGTCCAGCTTTGTCTTTTAGGATTGGCGCAACTGACTTACTAAAGGATGTTTCTGGTACCTGCAAGGCTGTCAATATACTTACCTCGGTTGTACCTTTTGTTGTATCTGAAAATGGTATCCACTAGCCCCATGTGCAGCTTACCGAACTTTTTTGCATAAAATTTACTCAGCCATCGAAAGTATTTTTCCATGCTTTTCATGCCTTGGGGAAAACATATACTGCACAGCTTATCTATGTACTCATCTATTGGCCCATCAAAAAAGTTATCAAGCTGCGGTTCAGGTCCTCCAGAGATTGGCTTGTACTCCTGCGCAAACACGTAAGCTCCTGGCAGGGAGCGCAAAAAATTGAAACGTTCAAGGTCCTGAGCCAGGGTCGTATTGTAGCCATACATGCAGATAAACTCCACATTATCTCGGCTCGTAAAATTGAGTAGTTGGTATTTCTCCCGCAATGTATCCAGGTTAGAGTTGTCATTGAGGCTAAAATGATACACACTTCTAGTGAATTTGAGATTGCAACTCTGGAGGGATCTTAGCAGACG
>CAYNCR010000341.1:0-137 GCA_964395575.1 uncultured Desulfohalobiaceae bacterium | reverse complement strand
TTCTGCATCTATCAGGCTTAGGTCCAGGGTCTGGTTGAAGTTAACCCGTATTCTCCTGCGCACTATTTCTTCCAGCAGCTCTTCGCAGCCTGGATAGGCCAGGATGTTGTCGTCCAACAGGATCAATTTGTCCCGTC
>CAYNCR010000340.1:0-2906 GCA_964395575.1 uncultured Desulfohalobiaceae bacterium | reverse complement strand
AGGGCTTGGTTAACGGATTCCTCTGTGGGGAAAACTTTTGCCACATCCGGGCTGAGAAGCACGAGATTGGCTCCGGCTTGATAAGATTGGTAATGTTTCCCACGAACTGCCGAGCCGAGGTCTTCCCGCTGGTATTCCCCGCGGAGGTCATCGGAAAGAGCCTTCTTCATGATCCCCTGTATCCCGTCAATCCAGTCGAGCCTTGTCTTCCGGGCTTCGTTGTTCCTTGTACCGAGATATGCTATCCGGAACGGAAATCTCGGTCAATCCAAAGCGGGAGCGCAGGTCGCATGACCGAATCCCTGAGCATTCTGCTCATCGAGGACGACCCCGCCCTGGGAGACAGCCTCAATGAATACCTGGAGGACAAGGGGCACAGCGTGACCTGGCTGCGCGATGAACGCACCCTCGATGCCGTTTCCCTGTCCTCCTTTCAGGTGGTCGTCCTGGACCTCATTCTGCAGTACATTCCCGGGGAAGAGATCCTGGAGAAAATCCGGCACGAAGTCCCGCAGCTGTCGGTGCTGGTCCTGACTGCCAAAGCCGGGATCTGGGACAAGCAAGCCTGCTTCCAGGCAGGGGCGGACGACTACCTGACCAAGCCCTTCGACCCCCTTGAGCTCCTGCTCCGCATTCAGGCCCTGGGCAAGCGCGATACGTCGAGTGAGGTCCACTGGTGCGGAGATGTGGAGATCGATCTCCATGCGCAGCTGGTGTACAAGAACGGGGAAGAGGTGCGGCTTTCGGGCAGGGCCTGGGATCTTTTGCTTATCCTGCTGCAAAACAGGGGCGGAATTGTGAGCAAGGAACAAATCATGGAGCAGGTTTGGTGCGACGCTTTAGTAACGGACAACGTGATCCGATACTATATCAAGGAGCTGCGCAGGGTGTTTCCCGATCAGAGCATCGAGACTTATAAGGGGAGGGGGTACAGGCTCTTATAGGGCTTTGCGCCTGGAGCCGTGATTGAGCCCGCTGCGGCAGGGATTTTACTTGACATCGAACATCAGGAAGAACCCCAGGTCCGCATCCAGTCTCGGCTTGTTGACGAATTCACCGCCGATAATCTTGTTCGTGATGTGCCTGACCCGAAGGGTTCTCTGTATTTCGCTCGCTCTGCTGTTGTTTAGGGTGAAGGTCATGTACACAGTATCCCCTTTTTTGAAGTCCCAGTTATTGATTGGTGTGAATCCGGCACCGTCAAAGGAAAGGTCATTGATCAATATTTCATTCTTTTTGAGATTTCTTTTGTTGATCAGCTTTCCGTTTAAGCACACGTTTCTCCGAATCTGATTTCTTTGGTGTAAAATATTTTTTTGAGGTTCTCGAGTTTTTTTTGGGGGAGGCTGTTTCTCCCGTACAATATCGGAGTGCGGACAATAAGGCGCGAATCCTTTTAGGTGGAAATATTCCAGAACATCCATTATGCTCGAGAAGGTATGCACTCTTTTCAACTGCTTGTCCGCATTGATGGGGGCATTATGTTCCGATTCAAGAATGTGCCATTTGCCGTCTCGTCTCAGCTGTGCCTGTGAATAGGCTTTCTTGTGGCGTATGCCGATGATTCGCCATATCCTCTTTGTCTGCTCTTCATCCAGGGAGTTGATATGCTTGAACTTCATGGGTCGCCCTCGTCAGCGATACGTGGAATCTTTTGGGGGTGGAAGCCCTGAAAGCCTTTGTTCCAATGTCTTTTTCGCGCCTCATCGTGAATGAATAGCGGCATGCTCCCAGCCTGGGGCCCGTGATGTCGGTTTTCCGCGGAATATATACCAATTCGGCACACCTATCAATCAAAGACTGTTGGCGCCCTTTGCGGTTCAAAGTTCTTGTCCCCTTGATGGTTACAACCTATGAGGAAAAGGCTGTCAATCCCGCTGCTGAGCAGCGAGAGCAGGATGGTCCTGCAATACGCCCTGGTGTTCTTCCTGGGGCTCCTCCTGCTGGACATCGCCGTGGTCGGCCTGCACTACCTTTCCTCCCTCAAGGAGTGGGACTCCACATCCGACAAGCTCTCCTTCTTCGTGACCCAGCTCCTGCTCTGGGAGCTCGTGCTCGTCCTCGTGGTCTCCTACGTCTTTTTCCAGCTGCTTCGGCGCTACAAGCGGCACAAGGAGGAGGCCGCGGAGTTCCAGGGCCTGCTCCTGCAGGCTGTCTCGCACAAGATGGGCAACTTTCTCGCCGCGCAGCGGGTGGACCTGGAGCTGGTGCGGGACACCGGAAGCCGACGGGCCCTGAAAAGGCTGGAGAGGGGCTCCTCCTTCCTGGAGCGGGACTTCCGCCACATCATCCGGGTCATCCGTGACTACCGCTTTGAAGAGGCGGACCCGGAGGAGCTGGATCTTGCGGTGATTGCCCGCCGGGCTCTGGATCAGCTGCAGCCCGAGCTGGAGGGCAAGCTGCGGCTTCGCCTGCAATCGGCACCCGCGCGCGGGGCCAGGCAGGAGGTGGAGACCGCTGTGTTTCTCCTTCTGGAGAACGCGGCCCGCTACTCCGGATCCAGGGTCTCCCTGCGCTCCGGGCATGTGAACGAGACCTCCTACTTATTCATCCATAACGATGTGGGCGGAGCCACAGCCAAGGGCACCGGAGTAGGGCTGGGCCTTGCCGAGCGTTTGGCCGGGAGAAACGGGATGGGGCTCCGCACGCGGGAAAGGGGTGCGAGCTTTGGGGCGCTGCTTACTTTGCGAGCATAACAGCTCTGTAAATGTAAAAAGCAGATTTTAACGTTTTTTTCACGTCAGAAGTGTTGATTTTTGATTTCCCAAGGGTAGGATAAAAACACTTGAGTAAAATGCGGTGCTATTTTTTCATAACAGGACGTTTTCAGGCCAAATCGGGGAATAGCTTCGGCAAGAAGCGATTTCTTCAGCTGATTTATCCTGGAAAGTCCGGATCTAGAGCCC
>CAYNCR010000339.1:0-2911 GCA_964395575.1 uncultured Desulfohalobiaceae bacterium | reverse complement strand
CTTCGGCAGTACAGGCCGACAGTATACCGGAAGACGGGCTAGCGTCTTCTCACGCTTCATCCCTTGAGGAGCTACATCCGAGACCAAGCATGTTCGCGCGGAGACGCGGTGAGAAGAAAGTAAGAGTTTTTGCGCAGCGCCGCAAAGACGCGGCGTAAAGAAAAAAAGATATTGCGCAGCGCCGCTGCGTCGTGGCGCGAGATTATCTTTTTTTCCGGGTTCCCCGTTTTGTGAATGGATTGATTAAACGAAGTACAGGAATAGGGTCCCAAGGAGACCCAGTGCCATGGACCACGCGCTTCAAACCTCTGCTATTTGCTCCAAAACGCCACTGATCCACCTGCGCCAGGGGGAATATTTCGTTTCCGACAATCTGCCAGCTGTGGCCTGCACCGTGCTCGGCTCCTGCGTGGCGGTGACCATGTATGCCCCTGAGTTGAATCTGGGTGCCATGAACCATGGAGTCATGCCGCGTTCTGCAAGCTGCGTTCGCCGTGGAACCGGCAATACGGCCTATTTCGTGGACAGCTCCACAAAGCTGATCTATGGAGAAATGCTCCGGACCGGAGCCGATCCGGATCGGATGGAGGTCAAGGTTTTCGGCGGGGCCGGTGTCCTGTGTACTGGTCGGGGTGGCGAGGGGTTTCGAGTGGGCCCCAAAAACATCGTGGCCGTTCTGGAGACCTTGAGCCGTCTGGGGTTGGAGGCGATCAAGAGCGATCTGGGCGGAGACCGAGGTCGCAAGCTCTTTTTCGACACATCCACAGGGGATGTTTGGGTCAAGAAGCTTTCCTCAAACGGTGATCCCCGGGAGGTCCGGCATGAGTAAGAATCCGATCAGGGTACTGGTGGTCGACGATTCTGCCGTGGTCCGGGAGGCCATGACCAAGCTCCTGGACGAGGATCCCGGGATCGAGGTGATGGGCGCGGCAGCGGACCCCTTCATCGCCGCGAAGAAGATGGAGGAGGAGGTCCCGGACGTGATCACCCTGGACATCGAGATGCCCCGCATGGACGGGCTGACCTTCCTCAAGAAGATCATGACCCAGCATCCCCTTCCGGTGATCATCTGCTCCACCCTGACCGAGCAGGGCTCGGATCTGAGTGTCAGGGCCCTGGAAACAGGGGCCCTGGATATCATCACCAAGCCCAGGCTGGGCACCAAGCAGTTCCTGGAGGAGTCGCGGGTCCGGATCGTGGACGCGGTCAAGGCGGCGGCCGGAGCAGATCTTACCCGCAAGCGGAGCGGCTCGCCACAGGTGGTTGAGCCGAAGAGAAGCTCGGATGCGGTGGCTCCTCCGTCACGCCCTGGCAAAAAGGTCATGCAGACCACGGAGAAGGTGGTTCTCGTGGGGGCCTCCACCGGCGGAACCGAGGCCCTGAGCGAGCTCCTGGCCTCGCTGCCCCTGGACGCGCCGGGCCTGGTTGTGGTGCAGCACATGCCGGAGCACTTCACCGCGGCCTTCGCGGATCGGCTGAACACGACCTTTCCCCTGGAGGTCAAGGAGGCGGAGGAAGGGGACAGCGTGCTGCAGGGCAGGGTCCTGATCGCACCGGGGAACAGGCACCTTATGCTCCAGCGCAGCGGGGCGCGCTACAGGGTGCATATCAAGGATGGCCCCCTCGTGTCCCGTCATCGTCCCTCGGTGGACGTGCTCTTCCGTACCGGGGCCCGTTATGCGGGAGGCAACGCGGTAGGGATCCTTCTGACCGGCATGGGGGACGACGGGGCCCAGGGGCTCAAGGAGATGCACGATGCCGGGGCCTTCTGCATCGCCCAGGACGAGGCGAGCTGCGTGGTCTACGGCATGCCAGCGGAAGCGGTGCGCCTCGGGGCGGTGGATGTGCAGCTTCCTCTTCAGAATATCGGGGATCACGTAGTCAGACAGGTGAGGAAGACGGCCTCCTGAGCCGGGTAGGCCGGGAAGTGGATAATCTCTTTCCTTGTCTGTAAGATGAAGGCAATGTAATATACCGATTATGATAGGCTTTCTTATTAGGAAACATTCGATAACGTGCAGTTACCATTTGGGATTGTTGAGGAAAAAATGGTCCGGAAAGGCGATTTGTCCCTTGGGCGAACAGGAGTCGTATCGCGGATTTTTCAGGATTTGATGATGTTCGTCTCCGGAGTGTCGCGAGCTCTGCTAATAAGGTGTCTCAAATAATCCGAAAAGGAAGGGGGACATTCTCTGCATCAGTGTTTTCCCGGCCAATCGTGCGGGCTCGCTCAGGGGGGATCGTTTGCGTGGGCCCAGGGAGAGGTGAGCGGAATGGCAACACTTTGAGCCGGGATGTCGAAGTGTGGACAAAGGTGATCAAATATGGCCACGGATAATGAAAAATTCCAGTCCCAGCTTGTCGCTGAGCTGGAGCAGGCCCGCGAGCAAATTGTTCGGCTGAAGAGCCGCACGTCTGGCGATAGGATGCAAGGCGACAGCGCTGGAGTCTCCGTTCTGGACCTGTCACCAGGAGACCATCTGTGCTGCGTCTACCGCAACGAACAGGAGCACCGGGCGGTTCTCGCCCCCTTTGTGCGCAGCGGGCTGGAGCAGGGCCACAAGGTCCTCTACATTGCGGACGATCGCACCGCGGAAACCGTGATGGGCTTTATGCGGCAGGAAGGGATTTCGCTTGAACACTATACTGCGTGTGGTCAGTTCGTCGTGATCTCGTCCTTGGATACCTACTTGAAAGGGGGCCAATTCGATCCCCAGGCCATGATCGAGCTGCTTCATCAGGAGACGGACAGGGCTTTGCGGGAAGGGTACGCCGCTTTGCGGGTTACCGGGGAGATGAGCTGGGCCCTGCGCGGTCTGGCCGGATCGGATCGGCTCATGGAATACGAGTGCGAGCTGAACCGCTTTCTTCCCAACAATCCCGCCATCGGTTTGTGTCAGTACGACATGCG
>CAYNCR010000338.1:0-2916 GCA_964395575.1 uncultured Desulfohalobiaceae bacterium | reverse complement strand
TCAAGCTGAGCGATGCCACGGAGGCGAAAATATCGGATCTGGTCCTGTCCGGGGACACGGCCTGGGATCTCCCCACACCGGAACGGGTGGGCAGGGCGTCCAGGATCGAGGACAGCCCGGGCCGCTATGTGGTTTCCCTGAAGAACTGCCTGCCCAGGGACCTTACCCTGGAGGGCATGAAAGTGGTCCTGGACTGCGCCCACGGGGCGGCCTACAGGGTGGCTCCGCTGGTATTCCGCGAGCTCGGCGCAGAGGTGGTCAAGATAGGTACCGAGCCGGACGGGCAGAACATCAACCAGGACTGCGGCTCCCTCCACCCCGGGAACGTTCAGGAAAAGGTGCTGGAAACAGGGGCCGATCTGGGAATCGCCCTGGACGGCGACGGAGACCGGGTCATCCTCGTGGACGAGCGCGGAACCATCGCGGACGGGGACCAGATCATGGCCCTGTGCGCCAAGGATTTCATGGAACGGGATGAGCTCCCCGGCAGAAAGCTCGTTGCGACCGTGATGAGCAACATGGCCCTGCAGGTCTTCATGGAGGAGAAGGGGGGCGAGCTGATCCGAACCCCGGTAGGGGACCGCCACGTGGCCGAGCGGATGCGGAAGGAACGAACCATCCTGGGCGGGGAGCAGTCCGGACACCTCATCTTCATGGACTACAGCACCACCGGAGACGGGATTCTGGCCGCCCTACAGGTGCTCAAGATCATGCGGCTCAAGGAGCTTCCCTTTTCCGAGATTGCCCGTGTGCTCACCCCCTTCCCCCAGGCCCAGGTGAGCGTGCCCGTGCGCAGCAAGCCCCCTCTGGAGAGCGCTCCCGAATTGCAGGAGCAGCTCAGGAAGGCGGAAGAGAGCCTCCATCCCAAGGGGCGGGTGCTCCTGCGCTATTCCGGCACCGAGCTCAAGGCCCGGGTCATGGTGGAAGGGGAGAATCCGGACCGAGTGCGCAGCCTAGCGGACGATCTGGCCCAGACCGTGGGCCGGTGCCTGGGCTGATCGGTTCCAAACAGCCCCGTGAAGGCTCACTTGAGGAGAGGTTATGCACGTCCGCAAAGTCGTGGTTCCGGTTGCGGGCTGGGGAACGCGTTCCCTGCCGGCGACCAAGAACCTGCCCAAGGAGATGCTTCCCGTCTTCCGCAAACCGGCTGTGCAGCACATCGTCGAGGAGGCCATCCAGGCCGATCTGTCTGACGTGGTTTTCGTGAACCACCAGAACAAGACCATTATCGAGGACCACTTCGACTACAACCTGGCACTGGAGTCGGTTCTGGAGAGGACGGACAAGCAGGAGCTGTTGAAGCAGGTCCGCGAGGTGGCGGAGATGGTGAACATCATCTCCGTACGCCAGAAGCATCAGCTGGGACTGGGCCATGCCGTGCTCTGTGCCCGGGAGGTGGTCAAGCAGGAGCCCTTTGCGGCGATCGTGGGCGACGACCTCATGTTCAGCTCCATGCCGGGAATCCAGCAGCTCATGGAAGTGGCCCAGGCCGAAAACATGGCTGTTGTGGGGGTTGTGCCCGTCTCCAGGGACAAGGTGAGCAGCTACGGGGTGATTGATGCGGAGGAGATCGGGCCTCACATGTATCGCGTCAAGGACCTCCAGGAGAAGCCCGATCCGGAGCGGGCCGCATCGAATCTGGCCATTGTGGGCCGCTATATCCTCACTCCGGACATCTTCGACCATCTCGATGAGCTGAACACGCCGAATCGGCGGGACGAGCTCCAGCTCACCGAGGGGCTGCGGATGATGGCGCGAAAGGACCGGCTTCTCGCGGTCAAGCTGCAGGGAATGCGCTTCGATATCGGCAACTGGGTGGACTATCTCACCGCAAATATCTATTTCGGCCTGCAGGACGAAGAAGTGCGCGAGGATCTTGTGCAACGACTCCAGGAGCTCTTGCCGTGTCCGGAATAAGACGATTTTCGCTTCTGCTGGCGGCCTGTCTCGCAGGGGTATCCTTTCTTCTGTCCAGTGCTCACGCCTTCTTTCCGGAGACGAAAGAAGTTGCGGACAAGATCGCCACCCGATACGAGGGGCTGAAATCCTGGCGTGTGGAGCTGGGATTGAACGGGACCTCCGACTCCAGGATCCGATGCTGGCGCAAGGATAATCTCTGGCGCCAGAAGTGGGTCGATGCATCCGGAAATTCCTCCCGGCTGGTCAGGGCTGCCGTGGGAAGCGGACAGAGGATCGACGCGGTGCATCCCCCATCCATGGACGCCCCGTATCCGCCCCTTCGGTTGGACTGGCTCACGGCTCCGGAGAAGGAATGGGAACGGCTGGCGATCGAGGACGGGGTCAAGAGCTATCAGTTCCTGGGGGATCGCCCCTGCATCGTTCTCGGGGCGGAACACGGGGATGAACGCAGCAGTCAGATCTGGATCGACCTGGAGCGCTACGTCCCGCTCAGGCTGATCGCGCCCTCGGGCATCCAGTGGCGCTGGTCCGAGTATTACAGCCTGGGCAACCATCTCCTGCCCACACAGCTTGGCCTCGTCTTCCCCCAGGGAAAGCGTTTCGTTTTTGATCTGGAGTGGCGGCAGGTGGCCACGGAAATGGACCGTTCCCGGTTCAGCCCCGGGGAGCTCAAGGAGGAATTCGGTCAGGCCGTCGACCTGGAGGTGGGGGAACCGCGGCTGCGCTTCCTCCTGGAAATCTCCCGCCGGATGACTGGTAACAGCCGCCAGACGTCAGATACCAGACGCCGGATATCTAGGCGGACCTCTGTGGTCGAATGTCGGAGATCGAACCCGAATGCGCCATGCATCATGCAACATGCTTCATTCCGCATATTGCATTGCGCATGGAGCATGAAGCATAACGTATGAGAATGCAAGAATTTTTCCATTTCCGGCTGAATTCCCGGCACACTCCATGAGCACCTCCTGCAATGTCGCCCTCCTCAGCCCGCCC
>CAYNCR010000337.1:0-2958 GCA_964395575.1 uncultured Desulfohalobiaceae bacterium | reverse complement strand
GATGAAACACGGGCATCAGCGCAATCCCCGACTCCTCGCGCACCATTTTCATGCTTGGTTGTGCCCGGGTCGGCCCGGAAATGAGGGATGTATGGTGTCTCTTTCCGCTGGCGTCCTATATCCGGCCTCCTGGGGCAGAGCTCCATGAGTTGCGAATCATGAACTTCCCGTCCTCCTTCATATCCCCGCACCGGGGAGGTATCCTTTGCCTTGTCGGCTCCGGGGGCAAGACGAGCCTGATGTTCGCCCTGGCCGCCTTTCTGGCGGGCCAGGGCAAGCGGGTCCTGACCACCACCACGACTCGAATCAGGCCGCCAGCCACGGAACAGTCCGTCTTCTGCGCCTGCGCTGAAGACCCCCTGAAGTGGCTGGAGAGCCGCTCAGAGAATGACCTGCCGGCTCATATCACCCTCGCTGCGGATCGCGAGCCGGACAGGGACAAGCTTGTGGGCTACGCCCCGGAAGTGATCGATCACATCGGCAGAAGCGCCCTGTTTGACTGGGTCCTCGCGGAAGGGGACGGGGCCGCCAGCCGCCCCCTCAAGGCTCCAGGATCCGGAGAGCCGGTTATCCCGCGGGGAAGCGATCATGTCGCTGCTGTCGTGGGGCTTGACGGTATCGGGAGGCGACTGACGGAGGAGAGTGTCTTTCGCTGCGCGGAATATTCCGCCCTGAGCGGTATCGAGCAGGGGGGAACTGTTACTGCGGAAGGGGCCGGCAGGGTCGTGGCGGACAGGCAAGGTCTGTTCCGGGGGACGCCCGAGGGAGCCGAGCGAATCGTCCTCCTGAACAAGGCGGAAAGCGCGGATCGCCGCAGTGCCGGACAGGCTATGGCCGAGCTGCTTGCATCCCGGGGATTTCAAGTCTTTCTCGGTTCCCTGCGACAGGGGTGGCTGGAGGACCGAGGCATTTCCGGTTTCCCGTTCACCGTTCCGGGTTCGGGCTAGTTTGGCATAATCCCCTCTGCTCCCAATGGATCATACATGACTCATTGCTCATTACAAAAATTTGAGCGATCCGGTTGACACAGGGATGGCATCTGATATATCAAATTCATAATTTCATTTTCATTCGGAGTACTCAAAATGGCGGACACGAAAGGCGGCTCGACGACGAGCTCCACCCTGGGGCCTCTGGATCAGCCGGAGTCCTTGGCCAGGATGGCGTACAAGGCCCTGTACCAGGCCATTCTCTCCGGGGAGCTCAAGCTCGGGGCGGTGTATCGGGAAAAGGAGCTGGCCAACTACCTCCAGATTTCCCGCACCCCCGTCCGCGAGGCCCTGTTGGAGCTGTCCGCCAAGGGGCTGGTGACCTTTCTTCCCCGCAGGGGTGTGCGCATCAACCAGTTCGATCGCCGGGACCTGAACGAGATCTTCGAGCTGCGTAAGGCCCTGGAGCTCACAGCAGTGGAAAAGGTGGCCTCCCAGGCCGGACCGGAGGATGTGTCCCGGTTTCGGGAAATCCTGCTCCAGCAGCAGGAGTATGCGCAGAAGCAGGACACGGTGGGGTTTCTGCAGAAGGATCGGGAATTCCACGCCCTGCTCAGCCACCTCACCGGAAACAGGCGCTTGATGAACACCATCGAGGAAGTGCGAGATCTGATACAGATCATGGGCGCGCACGCCCTGATCCGACGGGGCAGGGTGGAGGAGGTCATGCAGGAGCACGAGAGCCTGCTCCAGTGCATTGCCCAGTCCGATCCGGAGAAAGCCAGGGAGCGGATGTGCTTTCACTTGGACCAGACCTGGGAGAGCGCGGAAAAGAGCCTCTTTGCGGAAGAAGGGGCTTCCTCGACCTGAGGACGGATTCAGACGTCGGATGCCAGACGTCAGACGTCAGATGCCGGAGACCGGATTCATGGGGAGCTAACCGCACGGACCTTTTGTCCCCCATGTCGAGTGACCGCAAACAACCAGGCGGTTTACCCTAAAAAACATTCCTCTTAATGTATCTGATATATTGCATACAAACCAGGGGCAGACAGCTAGAATTGGAGGCGGTGCAGGAATCGCGAGCGAGCACCAGGATGACGGATTCGGAAGGAGGCCCGAGTTGAATGGCCGCAAGAACGGGAAGGACAAACGCAACGGAACAAGGAGGTCGAACATGGCCAAGCCCGAGATCGAATTCACCGACTGCGATATCGCTTTTGAGTGGCGGATTGTGGACCAGGAGCTGGGCATCCGGGAAAAGATTCTGAGCCACGACCCGGAGACCGGGGACTATTCCCGGCTGCTCAAGTTCCCTCCCGGCATCGAGACCGGGTCCACCCTGGTCCACGATTTTTGGGAGGAGGTGGTCATCCTGGAGGGGAGCCTCTACGACAAGGCCAAGCAGGAGACCTATCTGGAGGGCTACTACGCCTGCAGGCCGCCGGGAATGACCCACGGCCCCTACTGGATTCCCTACGGGTGCACCACTTTCGAGATACGCTATTACAAATAGCGAATCCTGCGGAAGCAAGCACGGCAACCACACAGCATGAAGGAGGCTTTGTGCAGATCGATTTGACAGTGCAGGAGCAAAGCGGTTCCCGACCCGTCCGCTTCTTCTTTGACAAGATGGTCAATGCGGGATTTTCCGGTCGGAACCAGGAAAAGGTGCAGGAACACGTCCGGGAGCTGGCCGCCAAGGGCATTCCCGCCCCGAGCGAGACCCCGACCCTGTATCCCGTGGTCTGTCAGTCCCTTCTGTGCCGGTCCTCCATCGACGTTTTGGGGGGCAAGACCTCCGGAGAGGTGGAATACGTCCTGATCCTGGACGAAGAGGGCGGGATCTACGTCGGGCTGGGAAGCGACCACACGGACCGGCACCTCGAGGAGACGGACATTCCCCGGGCCAAGCAGATCTGCCCCAACCTGATCGCCGACACGGTCTGGCCCCTGTCTGAAGTGGAGGCGCACTGGGACGATATCGTGCTCAAGAGCGCGGTCACCGTGAACGGGGAGACCGTTCCCT
>CAYNCR010000336.1:0-2981 GCA_964395575.1 uncultured Desulfohalobiaceae bacterium | reverse complement strand
CTGCCACATGAGTTTCCTGGGAAGAAACCGGGATCAGATGAACTTGGAGGCGATCCAGCTGCCGGCCACGAAGGTGCCTACGGAGCTGCCGATATTGGCCAATACGACCACCAGAAGGACCTTAATCGCCGGGTTGCCCCAGAACTTCTTCAGCGATCCCAGGGCCAGGGGAAGATCCTCCAGATCCCGGACCTTGGGCCGCTTAAACCAGGCCTGGACCAGGCCGGCCACCCATCCTGCCGCGATGGTGGGATTGAGGCTGGTGAGGGGAGCGGCCAGGAACCCGACCACGATGGTCAGGGGATGGGGAAGGGCCAGAGTGAGCGCAAGGGCGGTAAAGATGCCGTTCATCAGGATCCAGATGCCCAGGGAGTGGATGGATTCGGCGGCTCCGCCGCTCAGGAATCCGAGGCCGATGAGGAGGAGAATGGCCGCGGGAACTCCCCACTTCAGGATCTTGGGGACGATCGACGGGGGCGGGATCTCCATGAGCGGGGACAGATCGTGGTCCGTGAACAAATGGGACTCGATTCCCGGGGCATGGCCGGCCCCCACCACGGCGACAACGGTCTCTCCGGGGGCCTCCCGGATCTTCTGGGCCAGATACACATCCCGCTCGCCGATGAGGCGCTTTTTGATCTCCGGGAAGGACTGGCCCAGCTCGTCCATGATTACCTGGAGCTGGTCCTTTTCCTTGAGCTTCTCGATGTCCTCCGACTCCAGCTCGCCGGAAAAGGCCGCGCCGGTGAGGGCCTGAAGGATGAGCTTGAGCTTCTGCCAGAAGCTCAGATGCCGCCACACACGCTTGAGGGTGATGGTGACGTCCCTGTCCGCAAGGACCACTTCCGCGCCGACTTCTTCAGCCCGGGTTACCCCCTCCAGCATCTCCGCGCCGGGGGTAACCCCGAGCTTGCGGGCGATCTTGCGGTAAAAGGCGCTCATCAGGAGCTGGACCAGCAGGAACAGGGCCTTGTTCTCCTTGATGACCCGGAAGACGTCCATCTTGCGCCAGGTCTCGGGCTGGACCATGCTCTGATATCTGGAGTGGCAGAGCTCTACGCAGACACTGTCCGGACGGACCGCCTGTATCAAGGACGCGACGTCGCTGACGCTCTGCTGGGAAACATGGGCCGTGCCGAGGAGATAGACCTCCTTGTCCGGCAGGCTGATGCGGCGGGTTGTGGCAGGGATGGTCTCCTGTGCTTCCGGCGTCGGTTCGGGCGCTTGGAACTCGTCGGACATGCTCTCTCCAGTCTCGCGAACAAAGCGGCGGTTTTTTCGGTGTACGGTCAGAGTGGATCAGCTGACCCGGACTCCGGTGCCTGGAGCAGGGACGGGCTGAATGAACACCTTGCTCGGCTACTCCAGCAGGGCGCGGGCGAAGGACTCCCCGTCGAAGGGACGCAGGTCCTCCATCTTTTCCCCTAGCCCGATGTAGGTGATGGGGACTCCCTGTTCCAGGCTGATCCCCAGCACTACACCGCCCTTGGCCGTGCCGTCCAGCTTGGTGAGGACGATTTCGTCCACGCCGATGCTCTCCTGAAACAGCTTGGTCTGGGACACGGCGTTCTGGCCGGTGGTGGCGTCGACGACCAGGATGCTCCGATGGGGGCTGCCGGGATGGTGCTTGGAAAGGACCCGCTTGATCTTTTTGAGCTCCTCCATGAGATTGGTCTTGGTGTGGAGCCGCCCCGCGGTATCGATAAACAGGAGATCATATCCCTGCGAGCGGGCTCTGTCCAGGGCCTCGTAGGCAACGGCAGCCGGATCCGCTCCGGACTCTTTGGTGGAGAAGCCAGCCCCCACGCGCTGGGCCCAGATCTCCAGCTGCTCGATGGCTGCCGCACGGAAGGTGTCTCCCGCGGCGATAAGGGGAGAATACCCCTGCATGCGGGCCCTGTGGGCCAATTTGGCAATGGTCGTGGTCTTGCCCACTCCGTTGACGCCCAGCATGAGCACGATTTCAGGGGTCATGGGCTTGATGCGCTTGGGAGGCGCGGGAAACATCCGCGCCAGCTCTTCCTGGAAGAGCTCCTTGAATGCCTCGGAGGTGGTTATCTCGTTGTCCCGGACGCGCTGTTTCAGGGTGTCCACAAGAGTGGTTGTGGTCTGAAAGCCCACATCCGCGGTGATGAGGATCTCCTCCAGCTCCTCCCAGAACTGGTCCCCGAATTCGTCGCTCCGGCTCAAAAGCTGGTCGATGCTGCGGGAGAGCTGTTGCCTGGTTTTGGTTAGTCCGTGGGAGAGCTTCTCGAAGAGCCTGCTGCGCTCGTCCTCCTCGTCCTCGAGGTCCAGGGCGAGGGCGAGGCGGTACTGCAGCTCGGAGCGGAACTCCTCCACGTGCTCGTATTCCATGTCCCGGAGCCAGCCCCGAAAGCTCTCCACGAATTCCTCGGCCTCCTCGCGCGGCACCTGGAGGCTGTCCAGGAGGAAAAAAAGCCTGTTCCAAAGCTGTTCACCCGCTTTATCCACTCCCTGCAGGACCAGGTCCAGCCAGACCGAAAGCCGGGGCTCGGCCTGCTGCAGGCTCTGCAGGAGCTCGTTCTGCCAGTCCTCGCCGAGGGCCGCTTCGGGCTCACCGGGTGACTCGGCTTCCGCAGGGACTTCCTGCTCCTCGCTTTCATCGGTTGTCGATTTCTTCCACAGCTTGCTGATCCTGGAAAAAAAACCCATGCGGAACTCCTTATGCGTTCTGGCCCAGAAAATGGGGGGGCAGAGAATTGTTTCTCCCATTCGAAAGGAAAAAGCTCAGTAATCGCCATATCACTTTCATGCCTGCGCAGACGCAGGTACTACCAAGCATGAAAACGCAGCGTGCCTCGCCATGGACGACAATTTCACATAATAATTCAACACGCTGGCCACATTTTCATACAACCTTCATTCTCGGGCCGACCCGGGCACAACCAAGTATGAAAATGCCGCGAGGCATTAGTGGGTGGAACGCTTAAGCGCAGGGTTCATCACGGGTTTCACATGAA
>CAYNCR010000335.1:0-2988 GCA_964395575.1 uncultured Desulfohalobiaceae bacterium | reverse complement strand
ATGTCTTTTACAAAATTTTCAATACTGTCTATTGCAGATAGAATATCCATAAGATAAATCTTATGATTTCTCATACAGCCACGGCCTCATTAACTATCGAATCCTGGATTTCTTGTCTTATTGAGCTTTTAGGAACAATATCCACTTTCTGTTTTAACTCATCCTCCAGAAAATTGCTTAAACCAGTCAAATCGAATAAATCTGCTTCATCATTGAAATCTACGAGAATATCTATATCGCTTTCTTGATTTTGATCTTTTCTGACCCTGGAACCGAACAACTTAAGCTCTTTCACTCTATATTTCTGTAAAATTTGAGGTTTTAATAAACGCAACTGCTCAATTATTTCTTCAGTCGTCATAACAGTCATTCTATCCTCCTTTTTATTGGAAGAAGCCTAACATAATATAGATATTAATGAAACATATATTGTCAATCATATGACGAAGATAGAAGCGCCACGAAGAACACCCACCTCACCATTTTGCACAGAGGGATGCTATCCATGCCGGAACGCAGCCGCGATTAGCTCCTGCAGGCAGAGCGGGGCCTGGGCAGGGTCGGACTGGACCTGGAGCACGAATACTTTGAATGGGCCTGCTTCGTGTCTCAACAGGCCGGAAAAAAGCTGTCAAGGCGGTCTATCTGGCAAACAATCGCTCCGTGAAGGGACACGGCATCCTGAAAATGCTTCATTTTCTTCAGTCAGAAGGGGACTTTGAGATCGGGGAGGAACTGTTGCAAATGGCAAGGATACTGGACAGATACTACATTGAGGCAAGATATCCCATTGGGTTCCCCACTGGAAAGCCAGCCAATTTCGACCGGAACCGGCACAGGAGGCCCTCCATGCTGCGGAAACGATCCTCGAGTTCTGTCGAGGTCACGTCCATTGATCATGACCAGCTCATTCGGGATCTGGAAAGCATCGCGGTTAGAATCGGATCACGCGATGCGACCCTTGTGGAAATACGACTCTATGGCTCTCTCTTGACCGAAAGCTATACCGAACAGCGATCTGGACATCCTGATCCTGGTCTCGTCCTCCACAAAAGGGTTCCTGAAGCGAAGCGACGTCTACCGTGACGACTTCCTGCCACTCGAGCTCGATACCGATATCAAGGTGTACCCCCTCCAGGAAATCGAGGCGATGAAGAAACAGGACAACCCCTTCCTCAGGGAGGTTGAGCAGACAAGCAGGCTCCTTTATTCCAATTCCGAGCAATCCCAGCCTTTCTCTACATGGCGGACGAATTAATCGAGAACACAATTTGGCTAGCCTGCATGTCAGAAGAAGGATGTTGACAGGACACACAGGACAAACGAGAGCTTCCCGGGAAAAATCTTTTCGTTCCGGGAAGTTATCCTAAATCCCGTCTATCCTGTAGATCCTGTCGTTCTCTTTTCCTTCTCTTCTACACGGGCAGCAGCTCATTCCTGCTGATCACTACGGAGAAAGGCGGCGAGGTCCTTGGGCCGTCCTGAGCGAATCCGGCCGTCGGGGGCGACGAGGTAAGGGACGCTCTGGATGGAGAGGGCTCTGGACACCAGGAGATTGTACTCCAGCTTGGGAAAATCCTTACCCTCGATATCAATATCCGCATCGCTTTGACTCACAAAGGCGTCCAGCGCTCGGGTGGCGTTCCGCTTCTGCAGCTCGGCCAGCTTACGGGCCCTGTTCCTGCTTCGCTCCGAGGACAAGGGGGCAACCACAACGCGGAAGGCGTAGGATTCGCGGATTTTCGGAGACCCGCGGATATCCTTCACCAAATCGTGACAATGGGGGCAGAAGGGGTCCACAAAAATATAAACCTCCTTGTCTCCCTGCCCCAGATCGAAAGCAAAGAGCCTATCCCGGTCAACCCCAATATGATCCAGGTCCACGCGATCGGACAGGCGCTTGAGCTCCTTTGCGCTCTCGATCTCCTCCCCGTTCCACACATCGAAGAGCCTGCCCTGGAAGATATAGCGCCCGTCATCGGAGACGAAATAGGTGTCTCCCTGCTTGGTCCGGACGATATTGACCCCCTCGATGGGGAGGCTTTCCTTGGCAACGATCTCGTTAGGGGGCTTCATTCCGTGTACAGGGATAAAGGAAACGGTCACAGTCACGAGGCAGGCCAGGCAAAGAAAAATCTTTATCAAAACAGGACTTTTGCTCGTAAAGCGTTCTACTCTCGTTGTGGTCAAATATTTATCTCCAGCTCGGTTTGCCTTTGTTGTCTCAAAACCTCGGAATAGAGAAATATGCTAATTCAGTCGTAGTCCAGTTTGTAGACGAACTCGATTTCTGAGCGTTCATCTGTTCCAATGGTCGATTTTGCCTCTGAGGTGAGACCAAAAGTAAAGATGTATGTATTTGCTGTCTCGTTTTTCACATAACTCACCATCCTGGCGTCAAGATTGTAATCACCTAGGGTTTCCGTGTCTTGCAATTCCACATTGACTGAATTGTCAAAACTGCTGCTGGCGGGACATTTCAGTTGACCGCTGCTTGTCGAGTTCATCTCAGTACACCAACAGGTATTGCTGCTTCCGTCAGTACAGCGCAGGTCATAGGTGCTGAGTTCCTGCGTGATAAAGGATGCCCCACCCTTAGCCGCCTGAAGAGCCGAGGTATAACGGGCTTGCATCCCGGAAATTTGCGTCCCCGAGCTCAACAGATACATCATGGCGCCGATGAATCCCGCAGCAATAAGGCCCAGGAGCAGGGTTACGATCAGAGCAAGACCACTCTCTTTTCCTTGAATGTCCATAGCCTACAAATCCTGGGGATTGATCGAGAGTTTCATCATTTTCCAGCGATAATGTGAAAACTCACTAACACTGGAGGGATCCAGGGATATCCCGTCCATGGAAGTAGCTCCGGAAAAGGAGTAGTCCCTCTCATAGCTTCCCTCCTGAACCAGGGCGTACACGTGAACCTGCTCGATCTGGGCATAGCGCTCATCAACAGTCAAAGAGCTTATGTCCGTGCTCAAAGTATCC
>CAYNCR010000334.1:0-3020 GCA_964395575.1 uncultured Desulfohalobiaceae bacterium | reverse complement strand
CCCGCGCTTCAGCGTCCACCCGCCTTCGCCTCGCGACATTTTCATGCTTGGTTGTGCGCGGGTCGGCCCGGGAATGAGGGTTATATCAATTCACCGAAGACTCTGTTCGATTATCTTTGCGCGCCACGTGGGCTCAAAACGTCACTCCGCGCTCAGTGTGCCACTGCCTCCCTCCTGAACAGAAAAACCCGGCTGCCGCTTAGCGGCAGCCGGGTTTTGTCGCGTCAAAGAGACGTTGCCGGAAGGGTATCGGGCTTTAGGTCCCCTCTTCCCAGGAGTCGAGGTAGTCTGCCTGCTCCTTGGTGAGCTCGTCGATCTCCGTGCCCATGGCCGCGAGCTGCAGGGAGGCGATCTCCGTGTCGAGCTCCTCGGGCAGCTGGATCACCTGATTGGGCAGCTTGCCCTTGTTCTTGGCCCCGTACTCGCAGGCAAGGGCCTGGCCGCAGAAGGAGGTGGACATGACCTCGCTGGGATGGCCTTCGGCGGAGGCCAGGTTGATCAAGCGGCCCTCGCCGAGAACGAAGATTTTCTTTCCGTTCAGAACGTATTCCTCCATGAAGGGTCTGACGCTGCGCCGCGACTGGCAAACCTCTTCCAGGGCGTCGAGCTGGAGCTCGTTGTCGAAGTGCCCCGAATTGGCCAGCATGGCTCCGTTCTTCATGCGCTTCATGTGCTCGGTCCGGATGATGTGCTTATTGCCGGTCACGGTGACGAAGATGTCCCCGATGGGCGTGGCGTCGTCCATGCGCATGACCCGGAAGCCGTCGTACACCGCTTGCAGGGCGCGGAAGCTGTCCACTTCCGTGACCAGGACGTTGGCGCCAAGCCCGCGTGCCCGCTGGGCCACGCCCTTGCCGCAGCTGCCGTAGCCGCAGACCACAACGGTCTTGCCAGCGAAGAGGACGTTCGTCGCCCGGAGTATGCCGTCCACTGTTGACTGGCCCGTGCCGTAGTAGTTGTCCACCATGTGCTTGGTCTTGTTGTCGTTGACAGCGATCATGGGATATTTCAGGGCCTTGTCCTTTTCCATGGCCTGCAGGCGGATAATGCCCGTGGTCGTCTCCTCGCAGCCGCAAATAATCTCCGGGATCAGCTCGGAATGGTTCTTGTGGATCTCGGAGACGAGATCGCAGCCGTCGTCGATGGTGATCTGCGGCTTGGTCTGGATGACGTTTTTGATGTAGCGGTAATAGTCCTCCTTGGTCTCGCCCTTGTAGGCCCAGACCTTGACCCCCTCTTCGGCCAGGGCGGCGGCAACGTCGTCCTGTGTGGACAGGGGATTGCACCCGGTAATGGAGACATCAGCCCCTCCGGCGGCCAGGGTCCGCACCAGCACGGCGGTCTCCTTGGTCACGTGCAGAGCCAATCCCACACGGATCCCCTTCAGGGGCTTCTCCTTCTCAAAGCGCTTTTTGACCTCGAGCAGGGCGCCCATATGCATCTCGGCCAGCTCGATATTGTTCCTGCCTTGGCTGGTCAGGGACAAGTCCTTGACTTCATAGTTTGTTCCTGTGTCCATAAATTTGCTCCTTGTCTATGATGATTGAGGTTCTTGCTCTTTAATCGCTCTGAAAACGTTGACCACCATGCCGTGGCGAACAGGGTACTGCCTGCTTCCCAGAAGGCTGAAGCCGGAAGTGGTGAGCCAGGCATCGATGTCATCGGACTCGAAACCCAGCCAGGTTGCCCCGAATTTTTCCCGGATGTCCTCGCGGGAATGCTTGGCAAAATCGGATATGATCAGGGTCCCGCCGGGCCTGAGGATACGGTTGGCCTCCTTGATCCCTGCCTGGGGATGGGGGATGTGGTGCAGCACCATATTGATGACCGCGGCATCGCCTTCCTGGTCTCGCAGGGGAAGATGCTCCAGCTCCCCGAGCCTGAGATCCGACCTGGCAATGGCATTTTCCGCATCCAGCTTGAGGCGGGCCATCTTGAGCATCTGGGGGGAATGGTCCACGCCGATCACCGTCTCCGCCTTGTCCAGGAGCTTGAGGAGGAGCTCTCCGGTGCCGCAGCCGAGGTCGACCGCTGCGGAACAAACCGGGACATCGTCGGAAACTGCGGCGGCCAGATCCATGTCTCCCAGGACATCCCTTTTGAGGCGTTCCCAGTGCTCGGCGATCTGGTTGAAAAAGCGCCGCGTTTTGTTCTTGCGTTCCTTGATGATCGACTGAGCCCGGGAGATATCCTCCCTGGACACCTCGTCGTTGCTCAGGCTGTTCTTGACGAAGAGGGTCAGGGAGTCAAGATCCGGGTTGTTGGGAACCTGGTAATAGGAGAATCCGCCGTCCCGGCGCTGCCGAAGGAGGCCGTTGTCGCTCAGGACCTTCAGATGCCTGGAAACCCGGGATTGTCCCATTTGCATGATCAGAACGAGCTCGTTGACATTGAGCTCGAAGTGCAAAAGGAGATGGAATAGTCGCAGACGTGTTTCGTCCCCGAGTGCCTTGAAATAGTGGGTGATGTTCATGATATATGTTTATATGAAAATATTTTGATGTAAGATATTTCATTTATAGCCCCTGGCTCAGCTTTTGTCAAGCGGTCAAAGGGAGTGTGAGTTCGCGATCCTGTTCAAGACGGCCAGAGGAGGCGAGCTCTCGTGCAAAGCTGCTGGCGCGGTATGGTCCGTGCTCGAGGGGATCTTCGGAAAGGGAACAGGGATCTTGACCAGCCACCCGAGCGGGGCATTGCTGAAAGGCGGGCAGGAGGCTTTCTGAGCGGATACGATCGCGGAATCCTCTGCGAGCACTTGCCACGGTCGAGCCGTGCGGCTCCGCGATCACGCTCTGTGTCTATTTTTTTGGATGAAAAGGCGTTTAACTTGTTGAATTGTTCAGAAATTAACAGCGAGGCTCGCCCGGCACTCATTCTCTGAATGAGTG
The DNA here is from genome assembly GCA_964395575.1 of uncultured Desulfohalobiaceae bacterium. Classification (GTDB taxonomy): domain Bacteria; phylum Desulfobacterota; class Desulfovibrionia; order Desulfovibrionales; family Desulfothermaceae; genus JAIPDU01. Next base: position 132 of record CAYNCR010000334.1, on the reverse strand, counting down.
CCGGGCGAGCTGGGTTTCATAATACACCATGGCCTTTTTCGTACCGATTGAGGTGAAATTGGGTCCACTCCAGACAGAATACACATGGGGAGCTTGCCTCAACGGAAGTGTTCCGGGAATGTCGATGAGGTG
>CAYNCR010000333.1:0-3028 GCA_964395575.1 uncultured Desulfohalobiaceae bacterium | reverse complement strand
TGCGGACCACCTCCTCTGGTGTGGAACAGGGGGTGAAAAAGCCCAGGGACTTGGCCTGATCCCGGGACAGGGTGGGTACGTGGACAAAAAGACGATGTTCCCGGAGCAATTGCAGGGTATAGTAGACCAGGAACTTGTCCTCGGGCCCTTCGCCCTTGCCCGTCTTCTCCTGGAACCAAAGGACCCTGGAGGGGCCGAGCAATCTGAGGATGGTCCTGCTCAGCCACAAGGGCGGGGACTTGTCCGGGGGCTTCACATCGTCCAGGCCTCGGTCCGCCTTGAGAAAGGCCATAATGGTCCCGCCGGGGGCGAGAGCGGGAAGGGTGTTGGCCACCCCTTTCATGCCCTGCTTGAGATTAAAATCCATGGGCCAAGAGTTGACCACGATCCCGTCCATCTTCTTCGGAATTCGTCTGCCCGCAAGCAGCGTATTCGTCTCCACGGCGTCGCGATGCGCGAGCACCGGGTCTCCGCAGGCACAGGCCTCAATCGCGCCGCTTTGGCCGAGCACAACGTTTATGCAGAAAAGGTCCGTCTCCAGCAGATCCCGCACTTCCTCAAGATCCGTTCGGAAGGCATTCGTCTTCGGGTCCGCACCGACCCGGTTGTACCAGTACGGAGACTCCGCGATCATGGCGTGGTGGGCGCCAATGGCCTCTGCGGAGCCCAGTCCCGGGAAGAGGTTCTTCATCCCGCCTCCGAATCCGGCCCAGAGATGGGGCTCCACCATCCCCACGGAAACAATCGTGTCCGCCAGCTTGGCTTCTCTGTTCAGAGAGACAGGGGTGCCCCTGGCGGTTCGCCCCAGGAAGGCCGTCTTCTCCGGGTCGTACGCATCGTGGTTCTTCCAGGCCACACGAGCCAGATTATCCGGGCCGACCTTTTCCGCCATCTCCGATTCGCTCATGGGGGAGTGAATCCCCAGGGCGGACACGAGCAGCACGTTTGCCAGCGATGCGCCCGCTCGTTCCAGCTCATCCAGGACCAAGTCCAGAAATCGCTGCACCGGAGTGGGCCTAGTGTTGTCGTCCACAACGATCAGGATGCGCCTGTCCGTAAGATCCCGGTCGCCCAGCGCGGGGCAGCCCAAGGGACCCGCCAGGGAGGCGGCAACGATCTCCCGCTCGCTGCGCGGATCGGCGGACCATCCGGCCAAGGGCTCGGCGGTATGCGCCTGCCAGTCATCCGGTAAGTCCACAGGGAGCGAGGTCTCTCCCCAGGGAAGCTCAATGCGCATATGCGTCTCTCAAATACCGCAGTGTGAGGGCCCAACGCAGAGCTCACGGGACGGCCTTTCCATGCGGCCAAGCTGCCGTCCTATGACTGGTCCGATGAACTTTCCCCGATTTCCTTGAACGTTGCCTGGGGCGCTCCGCAAACGGGACATTTCTTTGGGGCCTTCTTCTCGTTCACATAGCCGCAGAACTGACAGACATAGTAGACCGTCATCTCCCCCCGCATCACATGATACATGGCCTGGTCGTAGAGCTTGGCGTGCTTCTTCTCCACGTCGCGAGCATAGCTAAACGTGAACGCCGCCGCGGTCTCTCCCTCCTCCTGGGCATCGCTCAGGAATTGCGGATACTCGTTTTCGCTGATGGAACTCTCCCGCTGCAGGGACTCCAGAAGATTGGTCTCGGTATCCTTGACCACCACATCCTTGAGCAGATCCATGTGCCGCGTGGCGTGCACCCGCTCCGCCTCGGCGATGGCTCGAAACAGCAGAGCCGCCTGCTTTTCTTCTTCCTTCTCGGCCCTGTCCGCGTAGGCGAGCAGCCTGAAGTAGGCCTTGGCTTCGCCCACAAAAGCGGCGTATACATTCTCCAGGGTCTTTTTTTCCATAGTGGCCTTCCTTGTCTCGTTTCCGGGGACGAGGAGCCCCATAGTTTCACAAAGGGAGGGGCGCTCATCCCCTGCTCACACCGGCGATGAACAGGCCCCAGGCCAGGAGAAAAGCCACGCCGCCAACGGGCGTAACCACTGCGACCATGCGGATTCCGCTCAGGGCCATAACATAGATGCTGCCGGAGAAGAGCAGGATGCCAACACCCATGAGCCGGGCCGACCAGGCAAGCAGCCGTTCGGCCCCGAACTGCCCCATGGTCAGGGCGACAATCCCCAGGCCCAGGGCGTGGGCCAAGTGATAGTGAACGCCTGTCTCGAAGGCCTGATGCATATCCTGCGCAAGCCGTCCCTCAAGAACGTGCGCTCCGAATGCGCCGAGACTCACGGCAAGGAGGGCGAGCCCTCCCGCCAGGATCAAAAAATTTCGCTGCATGCCGCTTTTCCGTTCTATGGTTCCACCCCCGTCCGCGGACCGTTGTCCAGAGGAGGTCGCCGGCACCCCCCTCGGAGAAGTCAGGGAGGGGGTGCCGGACCAGAGGAAACAGCCGCCCTATCCGACCTTGATCGCCCGGCTGTTTTCCCAGAGGCCGTGGATGTTGCAGTAGGCAGCTGCCACGAGCTCTCCGGAGGTGTTCGCCTTCATGCAGCAGGTCACCTGATGGTGGGTGTACACCGGACCGGTGTCCGCGCCGTCGGTGGATTCACCGTGGGCCGCGAACTCGAAGCTGCCCACCTCGTAGGCGAACTTGCCGCCCTCGGGCTTGAAGTAGACCCTGATCCACCGGATATGATGGGCCGTGGTATTGGGATGCTCGATCTCCTTGCCCAAAGAGACCTTGACCTCGAACACCTCGTTGGCGTTTACTGAATCCGGGCATTCGATAACCGGAACGTGCTTTTCCTTCTTCCAGTCCTCTGTCTGAAAGAGCTCTCCGACGCGCATGATCCGTTCCTCCTTGTTCGGGTTGAGTGCCTGCTGAAGGGGCACATATTTCAAGCCTTTTCTCTATGATACGTAAAAAGGGGCTCTTTTCCAAGCGCATCGGGACAAACGATCTCGTCTCTCAAAAACCCTGTACCTGCGCAAGCGCAGTCCCAATAAAGAATACAACCTTTATTCCCGGGCCAACCCGGGCACAACCAAGCATGAAAATGGTGCGCGGGGAGTCGGGGATTGCGCTGA
>CAYNCR010000332.1:0-3032 GCA_964395575.1 uncultured Desulfohalobiaceae bacterium | reverse complement strand
CCGCGCTGTATCTCCATATAATTCAAACTATTGGAAACATTTTCATACAAAAAAAACTGCACCGATCCGGTGTTTCCCGCTCCGACCCTGTTTGACCCTCGCCCGAATTCCTGTTGAGATTTATTTGCAGGAACACTGATCCCCTAAACACTCCGGCAACAGGCGTACCCATAACAACCGATCGAAAATACCATGTATCTGCCGCTTACCCCCAGAGAGCTGGCCCGGAAGGGCGCGAACAGACCGGACGTGATCCTGGTCTCCGGAGACACCTATATCGACTCCCCTTATTGCGGGGTGGCCGTCATCGGTCGCGTCCTCGAGGACGCCGGATACAGCGTGGCCCTCGTGCCCCAGCCTGACACGGAAAGCTCCCGGGATATCGCCGCCTTCGGCGAGCCCAGGCTCTTCTGGGGCGTGAGCGCGGGATGCGTGGATTCCGAGGTGGCCAACTACACCGCTCTGGGCAAGCCGCGCCGCCAGTGCGACTTCACTCCCGGCGGCAAAAATACCCTGAGGCCGGACAGGGCCTCTATCGTGTACACCAATCTCATCCGCCGCCATTTCAAGAACACCGTGCCCATTGTCTTGGGAGGCCTGGAGGCCAGCCTGCGCCGAATCGCCCACTACGATTTCCGCTCGGACCGCGTCAGACGGAGCCTGCTTTTTGACGCCAAGGCCGATCTCCTGGTCTACGGCATGGGCGAGCAGGCGGCGCTCGCCATCGCCCGCAGACTGGCCAGCGACAGCGGGATTCGCGACATCCCCGGAACCTGCGTTATAGCGGACAGCCCGGCCGAGGGATACCACCGGCTTCCCGCATTCGAGACGGTCCGCGACGATCGGCGTGCCTTTGCGCAAATGTATCGCTCCTTCTACCATCTCGCCTCTGATCCGGGATCTACCGGACTGACCCAGCCTCACGGAGACAAGTATCTGGTCCATCATCCCCCTCAGCCCATATTGGGCAGGGAGGAGCTGGACCGCATCCACGAGCTGCCCTTCCGGTACGAAGCCCACCCTGCCTGCCGCAAGCAAGGGGAGATCCGGGCCCTGGACACCATCGGGGACTCCCTGATCACCCACAGGGGCTGCTACGGGGAGTGCTCCTTCTGCGCCATCGCCCTGCATCAGGGCCGGACGGTGATCAGCCGGAGCACGGAGAGCATCCTCCGGGAGGCGGAGAGACTCACGCAGAGAGAGGGATTCGGCGGCACAATCAGGGACGCCGGCGGCCCGACTGCAAACATGTACGCTTCTGGCTGCAGCCGCCTGCGGCGCGGCAAGCCCTGCATGGACAGACACTGCGTGGGACATCGCGGTGTCTGTTCCCGCCTGGAGCCGGGCCACTCGGAACAGATGCGCCTCTTGCGCCGTCTGGAGGCCATCCCCGGAGTTGAGCGCTTCTTTGTCTCCTCTGGAGTCCGCCACGATCTTGTGCTCGCGGACCGGCAAAACGGTCGGGCCTATCTGGAACAGCTCACGGCGCGCCACATATCCGGCCAGCTCAAGATCGCCCCGGAACACAGCGTGGACTCCGTCCTCGAGCTCATGAACAAGCCTTCGATCTCCTCGGTCTCCCAGTTCCTGGACCTCTTCCGCAGAACAGTCAAAAAGAAGGGCCTCTCCCTGCATCTGTCCTGCTACGCCATCGCCGCCCATCCGGGTTGCCGCGAAAAAGACATGAAGCATTTTCTGGATTTCGCCCGCTCCGAGCTCCGCTTCATCCCCAGGCAGGTCCAGATCTTCGTGCCCCTTCCCTCCACCCGCTCCACAGCCATGTACCACTGCGGCCTGGACCCCTTCAGCGAGAAGGAAGTCTCCAGCGTCAAATCCGTTGCCGGCAAATCAAAACAGAAACAGGTTTTGCTCTCCGGTCCCCAAAAAAATCGCCGCAGCGGAAAAAAGAAATCCGGCCCAAAAAAAGCGGGCCCCGCATAACCTCTTCGGCTGCGGAACCCGCTATCGGATCGGGCTCGATTACGCCCGTATGATTCCATCCAGTCGGCTTTTCTAGCGCTTGAGCCAGGGCATCATATCCCTGAGCTTCTGCCCCACTTCCACGATATCGTGCTGCCTGGCCCGATTGCGCATGGCCCGGAAGGAGGGCTGGCCGGCCTTGTTCTCCAGGATCCACTCCTTGGCGAAGGTGCCGTTCTGGACCTCCTCCAGGACCTGAGCCATATTCTCCTTGACCTCTTCGTCCACAACCCGGCTGCCGCGGGTATAGTCCCCGAACTCCGCGGTGTCGCTCACCGAGTTGCGCATCATCTCGAATCCGCCCTGATAGAACAGGTCCACGATGAGCTTGAGCTCGTGCAGGCACTCGAAATAGGCGATCTCCGGCTGGTATCCCGCCTCCACCAGGGTCTCGTATCCGTTCTTGACCAGCTCGGTCACGCCCCCGCAGAGGACCGCCTGCTCCCCGAAAAGATCCGTCTCCGTCTCCTCGGCGAAGGTGGTCCGGAGCACACCGGCCCGGGTGCATCCCAGCCCCTTGGCATAGGCCAGCCCCTTTTCCAGGGCCCTGCCGCTGGCATCCTGATACACGGCGACCAGTGCGGGGACGCCCGCCTCCCGCTCATACTCCCAGCGCACCAGATGCCCCGGCGCCTTGGGGGCCACCATGATCACGTCCACGTCCGCGGGCGGGACGATCTGGTTGTAGTGAATATTGAAACCATGGCTGAAGACAAGGGTCTTCTCCGGACCCAGATAGGGCTCGATCTCTTTGGCGTAGAGATCGGGCTGGATCTGATCCGGAACCAGAACCTGGATGAAGGAGGCCTTCTGCGCTGCCTCGGCCGCGCTTACCGGCTTAAATCCGTGCTCCACGGCACGATCGTAGTTCGTGCCTCCGGGCCTTTGGCCCACATACACAGTGACTCCGGAATCACGCAGATTCTGGGCCTGGGCGTGGCCCTGGCTCCCGTAACCGATTACCGCCACCGCCTGATCCCGGAAAAGTCCCAGGTCTGCATCCTGCTCGTAGTATACCTCCATGGGGAACCTCCTCAGTTTCCGTCCGAAAA
>CAYNCR010000331.1:0-3037 GCA_964395575.1 uncultured Desulfohalobiaceae bacterium | reverse complement strand
CTCGGCTTTCCGTTCCTCGATTTTTCCGCCGAATCCTCCTGGTTCAGCTGCTTGTGATCCGAACAGTTCTGTATGTGGATGGTAACTATACACCACTTTGCCGAACCGTAAGCCGACACGGGGCATTTTGTCTCATGCAGCTTCGACTCTGGATTTTCTAACGCTCGCCACGTGGGGGCAGGGATGCCCCCACGTGGCAAGCGAAGAAAATCTGGCAGAGTCTCCGCAGAAATGAGGTCAAAATACTCCGTGTCGGCTTACAATGATCAGTGAGGTGGTGAATAGTTACTGTGGATGAAGGAAAAGCAGCTCTGCAGCACGCCCGCGATTGCGGCTCAGATGTGCCTGAACGCCTCTGTTCCCCGATCTTCGGCGATCAGCTCCTCGCGGAATCCGGAAACGTCGTGTATGGCCGTGTTTTTTTCGGGGATACGGAGCTGCCCAGAAGCTTATGGGCCAAATGGCAGTGAGGGATAAACCGGTCGGCTATCCGAGTGTTCGCTTGCATTCTCTGGTTGATGTTCGATCCGTAGTGGCACACGTTGCAGTCGCGGACGACGGAAACGAGCTTCCGCACGAAGAGCTTGCAGGAGGTTGGTGCATGTTTCGGGCTCTTGTCCATAGTTGCACGTTTTCCTTTGCTGGCGTTGATCCTTGGGGGAGGCTTGGGGAAGGTCATCGCCTGGAAAGAATGGTGAGCATGGATAGGGAAAGGGTCGTTGACGGAGAGCCTTCGGATTCCGCTCAATTCTTTTTGATGAAGAAACAGGCCAGACCGGCAAGATAAACCGCAATCAAGCCCCGCAGGCCCTGATTGCGGTTCGACCGGGAGGCTTCGTGCAATTCACGGGCTATGGAATCCAGCTGCTTGTGAATAAAGGTCTTGTTCGCCTGTTGTCTGCCCCAAAGCTCATTCTTGAGACTGTCCTTGACCATTTCATGCTTTGCGGATCTGTCCCCTTGCGAATGCTTGCGCTTCTTCCTGGACGCCATGATGCTTCCTCGATAATAATGGGAATCCTGACTGCTTAGTAGTCGAAATATTGCTGAAATATAGCCGAACTTGTCACAACGTGCAACATAAGCCTCTTGATGAGGAACCTGATCGAAGACAGGACCATGAAGAAGAATCACCAGATTTCTGCGGATAACACCCGGGGCTCTCTATGTGTTCGAATTTCATAGCCCCAAGCGGATGAGGCGCAACAGGTGGGCGAATTGACTGTCTGTCCGAAGAAGTCAGGATCTGCAGCTCTTGGCGGGATGCCGGGATCTGAGGAAGGCGGACATATCCGGCGCAGCTTTGCTGAAACCAGCCCCATCACCTATGTGGAAAAGCGTGGGATGAAGGGTTCGTGATTTATCGGTTTTATTCAGTATGGGGCAGTGTCTTAGCGAATTATCGTACTGGAAGATCAAAAAAAATAGGCCAAACCCTTACCGGATACGGATCCAAGGAAACCCGCAGAGCCTCTGTGTGAGGTATAGAGGAGCAGCTCTCAAGTAAGAGAGCCGGGTCTAGAGACATCAATTCTTGCGCGTCTTGATAGAGACATTACTACATAGCTCAAAATTGTCAGATGTGGAGACATGTTGCTGAGTTTTGAATTGATAGACTTGATACAGGAATTCACTGGTCACGGTTGCCAGCAGGGCAGCAATAAAGAGCTGCAAGCTGGGATATCCCATGATCGCCGCAAAAAGAATACATAATGTGGCGATAAAGGATATCCTTCTCAACCAGCAAAAAAAAGGACCTAAACGCTCATTGAGGAAAATATCACTAGTCCAGTTCAATGAAAGGTCTCCTTGTTATGTATTTGGTGATGAGGATCGAGATTGATTGCCGAGGCATTCAGATAAGTCTGTGTCGACCAGTTGAGAACAAGTCCAATCAAAAGAGCCGGGAGGAGGAAGATGTCGCTCAAGGATGAAAGCAACAGGAAAAGAACTCCCAGAAAAAAAGGAATCTTTATGCCATAGAACTTGAAGTCTGATACACTGAAAGTCCTCTTCTTTCCGCTATAGAAAAAATTCAGATGTGAGGGGAGAGAGCAGCTATGCGCCCAGATTCGGCTTCCCCTGCTCCATAAAGAACACCGCTCCTGTCGGGCCTTCCTTTCTTGGCTATCCCGATGCTCACTCACGGTGTCTGGGGAGTCCGGAAGCTTTGTGCGTTCTTTAAATGATACAGGGCTCATACACTGAAACCTCCCAGGAGCAGCTCGGGCCCATTTCGGAGCTGGACGTGTCGATATGCCCGACAGGTTCTCTTTTGTGGTATCGCTGGTATGATATTATTTATAAAACCCAAGTTTTTTCTCGAGATTTAAATAGCTTATCTCAAGAATGATCGGGAAAAGGTCGGGTTAATGTGAGATAAGCTCTCATTATATGCGCTTTGAGCCGGGATCAGGGTGTAGCCTGCTCCGTGATCTACTCAACATTTTGTTACCAAAATCAAGTTTTATTTAAACAAAGCGATAAGTGGATGTCAATAATAATTGAAAGCTTTTTTTGAAAAAAGACAAACAAACGATTATCCAGGCCAAATCATGTGTTTTCTGTGTGTGTTCTATAAAGCTTTCGATACGGTTTGGCAGGGGGGAGAAGGGAAGCTCTGTTTGTTGCGAGGCTCAAGCACAGGCCTTGTGGTTGCGTTTGGGGCGTGATTGAATTAAGATGTCCGAGTTGGTTTTCCTTCCATCCGGGAGGGAGCGGATGAGATCGGCGGTCAGACGGGGCTGGTTCAGGTCCCTTTGACAGCCTGTTGAAAAAGACCTTATCAGGCAGGGCATTCAAAAATTTCAAGGACCAAGCGCAAAAAAGCTTGAGGTCGTAGCATAGTTTGTTTCTTTTTCGCAAAAAGAAACAAAATGATGTGAGATTATCAACACATTTTCTTGCTTTTTTCATACAACTTTCATTCCCGGGCCGACCCGGGCACAACCAAGCATGAAAATGGTGCGCGAGGAGTCGGGAATTGCGCTGATGCCCGTGTTTCATCTCGGTGTCCAGTGCAGGGAAGGGCGCACGC
>CAYNCR010000330.1:0-3049 GCA_964395575.1 uncultured Desulfohalobiaceae bacterium | reverse complement strand
GATCGACCAGAAAGTTGTTAATCGGGAAAGGAGACGCAAATACAAGGTGAGCCGCACGGAGCGCTTCCTCTACCGTAGCCGCTACTTCACCGACGCTGGGATCATCGGATCAAAGGAGTTCGTTGGCGAGGCCCCTGTAAAATGGAAGAAATTTTACGGGGTAAATCTTCGATCAGGTCAAGCATATGCTGCGTTCCAAGAATGAGCGCCGATTCAAGCCGGTGGGAGGCATTGAGGGGGTATATTCCATGAAAATGGCTGCTATGCGTTGACGTTGAGATCATTCAAGGGCACGAAGCAAATCGTCCATGGTAAGCTCCGTATCTCTAAGGATCTTTTTTAAGAGACCCTTGCCAATGTCCTGCCCGGAATGAAATGGGACGGAAACGACTCGGCCATCCTCGTGTCTCAGTCGAACATGACTCCCTTTCTGTCGCACAATAAAAAATCCATAAGATTTGAGTGCCTTGATAACCTCATGATCTTTAAGAACTGGCTGACTCATCTTCAAGGCTCACTTTTTGGACTCCGATAAATTCACTGGAAATATAAGGCTCCTCCTCTATAGCCATTTCAATAACATCTCGAATATTACTTAACAGCTCATCAATAGTTTTGCCTTGAGAATAACATCCCCTCAAAGCAGGAACCTCACCTACAAAATAACCATCTTCATCTTTTTCTATAACCACATAAAATTCTTTTGCCATGATACATCCTTCCCTATTTTATTGTTCTAATGCAATGATTTTTACATTATCAACTCTCTATATTTAACAAATGTACTCAACATATTAATGCCATGTCAAGAGAATACTGCTTCTGGGGTACCTTCCGTGCTGAATCTGTTGGAGTAGCTCAAAAGGAGGATCCTCGCGAGATCGTGCGCAAATACCGTGAGTTCGTTTACGAGACCGGAGCAGTAGACGCGAGAAAAGGAGCGGTCATGAACCAGAAGGTCGTGGACAAGGAAAGAAAGCGGAAATACAGGGTGAGCCGCGCCGAGAGGTTCCTGCACCGGAGCCGCTACTTCACTGATTCCGGAATCCTCGGCTCCCCGGTGAAATCCTGCCTTTGGCAGGGAGCCTACGGCTCATTTCACCGGGCAAGCAAGGAGTTCGTGAGCGAGGCCCCTGTAAAATGGAAGACCCCGATAAAATGGGAAGAGCCCGGTTAAACAGACCCCAATGAAATGGGAAGAGATTTAACGGAGCAGGAGAAGCTTTAACGGGCCAAAAATTTCATGGGGCAGGAATTTTACGGGGTAAATCTTCGATCAAGTCAAGCATATGCTAAGGTCCAAGGACGAAAGGAAATTTACGCCTATAAGCGGAGTCGAAGGTATGCACTCCATGAAGAGACTGAGAACTGGGTGAGCTTGTTATTTCAGGAATCAAGGGTTATCATATTAAATCTTTGACGTCCGACATTACTTACGGCATAATCTATTTTACAAAAGGAATTAAAAGGAAGGAATAATTGACTTTTGCTGTTGTTGGACGTAATCCTCATGTAAAAGGGTTTTTGATTACTTTTGAAATAAATGACGATAAAGTTGATATCATTTTTACAACACATGCCTTAAGTAGGATGGAGAAGTGGCAAATTACTGTTGAAAGAGCTGCTGAAACTTTGTTAGAACCTGATGAAGTTCTTTCTGGACACAACAAAAGATTCATTGCTCACAGATGTTTCGGAGCACATGTGTTAAGAGCAGTTTATGAATACGACGAATCTATTCCTACTTTGGTAACCGTTTATTTTCCTTATAAAGAAAGATATTTTCAAGGAGGTGGGCGCTTTGAAGATAAAATATTCCCAAGAAACTGATATTCTTTTGGTTGAATTCAAGGAAGGAACCCCCGTAGATTCTATAGATATGAAGGAGGGTGTTATCCTACATCTGGATAATGCAGGTGCTCCGATTGAAATGGAAATATTGGACGCATCAACTGTTGTTTCAATGGATGAATTCAACATCCTAGTTCCTATGTTGAGAGACAAAAAGATACCAATGCATGCATAAATGATTCTGGTTTTAGGCACTCACCCTCGTATCTAAGTTGAGCATAAAGGAGAGACCAAAGGTCTCACAAAGTGACAGACACATGATTGTCCTTGCAGGGGTGGTGACGCGGCCAGAGGACTATCGCTGGTCCTCACTCGGGTACCATCTCCAGACCGGGAACAAGGACGACCTGCTCTCCCTGGATTTCGGGTTTAGAGACTGGAATGAGGACGATCCACGCGAGATCGTTCGCAAATATCGGGAATTCGTTTACGAGACCGGCGCTGTCGATGCCGGCCCGGTTAAACAGACCTCCGGTCTATGGCGTAGCCATGTTTAACTGGGCAGGCCCGGTTAAGTGCAGCGAGGCTGCCCTGCCGGAGGCAGGATTTAATCGGACAGGCGCCAGTTCAAGCCGCTAGAGGGGATAGACGGGGTGTACTCCATGAAGAGGTTGGGAAGTAAGAGCATTAAAAGCTTTTTGATATACCGGCCTGCTTCAGGATCCCGTTGGCTGTGTGGCGGGATTTGATGGTTGAATCAACAGGGAACCTCTTGTTGGATATTGGGCTGTACCAAATCTCGTGATCTCCTTTACCCTGTTTCACAAAGTAACATCCTGCCTTTGTAAGTATCTCTTTGATTTCCTTTGAGTAATCAGCCACAGAGAACAGTTTCCTTTCTTTCGCTGAGTAAATCGAACGAGATCTCTCGGGCTCTTGTATCCACTCCGTTTTCCTGAAGAAGCTCCGGAATGAGAATGTGCAGCTTGTTCACAAGCTGTTCCATAGTGTCAGCCTCTGTAATCAAGCCGGGAACATCGTCACTTTCTGCCACCCACACCCGGACTTCGGGATCCCAGGTGGCTTTGATTTGTATCTTGTTTTCCATTGGTAAACCCTCTGTTGCTGTTTATAAGCGGTATTATCACAACGAATAGAGACAAAGATTCTAAGCTAGTCTCAGAATTGATTGATGAAGCATTATAGATGTACATAATACGCCTTAGTAGCTTACGTCAAGGCAGAGCCCTCACGCCCC
>CAYNCR010000329.1:0-3056 GCA_964395575.1 uncultured Desulfohalobiaceae bacterium | reverse complement strand
TACGTGCCATAGTCCTCAGAGCCTTCTTGTGTAACTTACTTCTGGAAGTTCTGTCGTTCAGCCTGTCTCTCGCTGTTGTTATAGAAAAGAATCAGGCGATGAAAGCTCACTTGTATTTCATACTTGCCTAAGCCGTCCTTCACTCATCTCCTGCCTGCTTATTTGCCATTGTCTCTAGGGAACGAGCCCCCAAAATACCTGTCGATCCAACACGCCTGAAAAGTCTTTACCCCGCTGTGTGATACGTTTCTATTGTTCTTGATGCGATCATAAAACAAGTGGAATTTCAACAAGGTGATCCGTTTTAACTGGTGACGACATGTGAGGGGTACGGGTTTTTAATCTCCGATGAATCGGGAGGGCAGTACTCCGGGATCTTCAGCCAGCAGACTGCCAAAAAGGAGCCCCACGGGAGCCGCCGGGGCGGCAGGGGATCGAGCAGGCGGGCGAGGGCGGATCCACCGGGGAGAAGGACGGAGGTTCCCCAGCGAACTGCGCTGGCGGGAGGATCGAGGCTGGCTCCCCAGTTGCGGGCCGCCTCCGGGCTGTCCCAGCGGGCACCGGCGTATCCATCCCATCCGGCCTTGCGCCGATACAGGAGGCTGTTGCGGTTGACAAGCCCCGCGACAACGCCGATCCGGGCCGCCCGCCACATCTGGCCCAGCGCGGCTGCGGGTTCTTTTGTGCCTGCCTCGGGTGCCCGTATGGTTTGGGTAATCCTGTCAGAGTTGCTGGCGGACTCCTGTCAGGGAATAGCATGTTGTCGAGCCAATAACGCAGAGCTGAGCCGCTGGGCGGAGCGTTAGCGTGCCGTAGCCCGGTCGGCTTGAGTGCCGTGTTAGGCAACATCAATGTAATCGACCTGGCTGCTGGGCTCGGGTATTGCCTCACCGTCCTCTCGCATACCTTCGAGATGAAATTCAACGGCCTCTCGAATCTGGGCTTCAACTTCCTCGCGAGTTGCGCCGGTGGCTACACAGCCGGGAAGATCGGGAACATAAGCGGAATAGTTCTTTCCGGCTCTCTCAATTACAATCGCGTATTTCATAATCACTCCTACTTCCAACCAGCTTGCTTGAAGATACTGTTTAGGGTCCCCGGAGCCAGCTCGTCGCCGGGTTTACCGGGAACTGTGACCCGTCCGGGCTTGGTCGGGTGTTTGTACTGTCGATGGCTTCCCCGAATAGCGTAGAGATACCAACCCTCATCCTGCAACCTTCGCAAAATATCCCGGACTTTCATGGGCTTTTACTGAGCATTTGTCGTTCGGTTCTCGTTCTCTGCCTAACCCCCAACGGATCAGGAGCGAGGCCAGAGGCAAGCGCGGTTTGCCGCAGGCCGAGGCTGCTGTATCCGCTGACTGTGAGGCGCTTTTTTTCGAGCATCCAACGGCTGTTATCCGCAGGACGTAGTTGCCGGACGCAAAGCGTCCGGCAACTACCAGTGATTATTATGTCTCAATATATCCTTACGACTTGTGCAGTAGCGTTTCTACTATTACCGATCCAATCATAAAACAAGTGGAATTTCAACAAGGTGAACCGTCTCAGCGGGTGATGTCATGTGGGGGGTTACGGTTTTTCATCTCCGATGAGTCAGGAGGGCATAAATCCGGGTTCTTCAGCCAGCAGACGGCCAGAAAGGAGCCCCAGGGGTTCCGGCGGGGCGGCAGGGGATCGAGCAGGCGGGCGAGGGCGGATCCACCGGGGAGAAGGACGGAGGTTCCCCAGCGAACTGCGCTGGCGGGAGGATCGAGGCTGGCTCCCCAGTTGCGGGCCGCCTCCGGGCTGTCCCAGCGGGCTCCGGCGTATCCACCCCGGCCCGCCTTGCGCAGATACAGGAGGCTGTTGCGGTTGAGAAGCCCTGCGACAACGCCGATCCGGGCCACCCGCCACATCTGTCCCAGCGCGGCCACGGGGTCGGAGACGAAGCAGAGGCTGGTCACCGCGGCAACAAGGTCGAAGCTTTGCTCGCGGAAGGGCAGATTCAGGGCGTCGCCGCGGAGGAAGGGGATGTCGGGGTGTTTGCTGCGGGCGAAGCGGAGCATGTCCGGGTCCGGCTCCAGGCCGGTTGCCCGCAGCCCGGAGTCCGCTAATTCGCGGGTGAAGCGCCCGGTGCCGGATCCCACGTCCAGGAGGCTCATCCCCAGGCTCGGTCGGAGGAGGTCGAGCAGGAGCCCTGTTTCCCGGCGCAGGATCCAGGCCCCCTTCCGTGTGTCGTACCAGGCGTCGTATTTTGCGGGATCCATGGGGCGTTCCGCTTCTTGAAAAAAACGGCCTTGTTTCCAACGAGGTCGTTATACCAAGAAAGCCGCAGGATGAACAGGATTTACTGGATTGATGCGGGAGAGCCTGTCGGCGAGGTGGTGAAATAGTTGTACCCTGTGAAAATAAGAATTGACTGCTTGAAAAATGGCCTGCTAGATAATTCGATAGAATGACCTTTTCGACAGCAGTGCTTCATTTGAGGGATGCTCCCGCTAAGCCTGTCGCACACTGCTGAAGAGGAAGAATATTCCGAAAAAAGGCCGGCCACCCCTCGCGTGTGAGACGGTTAGCCGCTATTTTTGTTATCCCCTTGTCTCGGGGATTAGGGAGGGCTCCTCAAAGCCGGAAAAGAAGGAAAGCTCTCAATTGAGGGTGCGCAAGGCCTTCTGCGGAGGATTTATGAAAGTTACTGTCGTTTTGGAACCGAGCGACGAGGGAGGCTACACTGTCTACGTCCCTGGACTCCCCGGTTGCATAAGCGAAGGGGAAAGCAAAGAAGAGGCCTTGGAAAACATTAAGGAGGCCATTGGATTGTATCTGGAGCCTGTGGATGATGACAGGAGCTTCGGCCCGGATTCGGAAGTCTCGGAAGTCGCTCTATGACCAAGGTGCCCAGTCTGCCATATGATAAAGTTATCACTCCCTCTGCGCTGAAGAGGGATGGCTGGGTAGTGGTTCGCCAGCGAGGCAGTCACATTAGACTCCAGAAGCACACGCGGTCTGAAGTGATGAAACTAACTGCCCCACCACATCGGCCGATTAAACGTTCTACCTTGTCTCACATTCTCA
>CAYNCR010000328.1:0-3070 GCA_964395575.1 uncultured Desulfohalobiaceae bacterium | reverse complement strand
CGCGATCGCGAGGCCATGGCCTAGTGTTTGGACGAAATCTTACCCATTTCCTTCGTTGCCGCAAGATTTTGAAATCCTCATGTATTCTCGATACACTCCGATTTCAAAATCTTTTGCGCTTCGGATATGGGCAAGCCTTCGTCCAAACAGAGCTTACATTCAGAAGTTGAGGATACAACTTTCATTTCCTGGCCGACACGGGCATAACCAAGCACAAAATGCGAGGCTCGCCCTGTTGAATCCTGCCTCCGACAGGGCAGCTATGCTGCATTCAACAGGAGGAACCTCGCGACTCCCCAACAAATCAAAAAGTTAGAGACAGTTACACACAGCAAGGCATGAGATCTTTCAGCGGATCATTGAAAGATCCTTTTTTCCGAACATTGCACCAGTAACCCCCGGACTACAGATCCTCCCGAATCCGATCCGCGAGCCCCCTGGTCAATTGCAGGACCCTTTCCGCCCGCTCCCGATCCAATGAACCGGTTCCGCAGCTCGGCGTAATCAGGGACTGAGCCATCAACTGGCTTTTCTCCAGGCCGGTCTGCTTCCGCAGGGCCTCGAATTGACTCCAGAATTTGGAGGCGAGGGAATCCACGCTTTCCCCGTCGATATTCTCCGGCTCCATGGTGGGGACCATTCCCCAGGCGAGAATCTTGCCCGCATCCAGAAAACGCCGCAATTCATCCGAATAAAGAAGCAGCTTGTCGAAGTAGGAGTAGGCGTCGAAGCTCAGGATATCCGCGTCCGAATCGAGCACGAGGGACCAGTCCGCGTTGGCGCAGACATGGACGCCGGTCAGGCCGCCCCGTGGGTGCACCTGCTCCGTGATCTCGGTAAAGCTGCTCAAAACGTCCTGCTTGCTGATGCTGATGAATTCCGAGGAACCGAATCCGGCCAGAGCCGGCTCGTCCAGGAAGAGGATCACCGGGGCGTTGAACTGGTTGAGCTGCTCCACCTGCCACCCCGCCTTGAGGGCGAGGAGCTTGATCGCGGCGTCCCGAAGCTGATCCTCGAAGAATATCGCCTTCTTGCTTTGATCCTTCACCCCTGTGGCAAAGGTGATGGGTCCTGTGATCTGCCCCTTGATCCCGGACAGGGAAGAGCCATTCCCCTGAAGGGCCCGCGTCAGAGCAAAAAAGCCCTCGGCCCGGTCCGGCTCCAGCTTGAAGCGCGTTTCCTCCAGGGCCTGCCCCCCTTCGGTCGCAGCCATGTATTCCTCGTAAAATGCGAGCAGCTCCTGCTCGAAATTTTCGTCCCCTGTGTCCACGTAGTCATTGTCCCCGTCCCGGCGATAACCAGGCATTCCGGGTAGAAACTGGGCCATCATCCCTTCGTCCCTGTATGCCGGCAGCTGGGCCCAGAGCGGGATCTCCGGGGTATAGCCAAGCACCATCTCCGTCGCCTCCTGGTGCTCACGAAGGGGGAGACTGCCTATGAGCAGAGGCAGACAATCCGCTTGCAGTCGATGTGTCATATACGCCAAACCTGCCTTGTCCTGTTCGTTTGAAAACTGCGGGGCGACGCGCCCCCTCGACAGCCGCGTGGCCACTGTGACAGAGGGAGCGCATGCGGCAAGGGCCGCCTCTTTCCCATTAAACGCCCCAAAAAAGCGCGAGGGAGCCCTTGTCGGGCCCCCTCGCAATTCCAAACACGGCGGATCGGGCCGAGTCCGAGCCTGCAGTCGCTTACAGCTTGCGGAAGCAGAAGATACCCCAGGCCAGGTGGCCGTACTGGCCGCCCAGGACCCAGTTGCGCAGCCCGTCCTTCATGTGATCCAGATACTGCTGGCCCACGCCTTTCTGCTTGAGCATGCTCTCATGCTTCTCGGTTTGTTCCAGAATCTTGGCGTAATGATTGGTCAGCTGTTGGGTCAGGTTCTCGAAGGCCACGAACTCCAGGCCCATCTCCCGGGCCGTGTCGACGTAGGATCTCGGAGTGGCCAGGGATTCGAGGTGTATCCGCTTCAGGATCGGCTGCAGAAATTCCTCGTACGCGTCTTCGGTCTGCATCGGATCGGTGAAAACGAGCTCACCTCCCTTTTTCAGCACTCTGGCCGCTTCGGAAAGCACCTGCCTGCGATCGGGGCTGTGGAGGATGGCATCCTGGGACCAGGCCACGTCGAAGGACTCGTCCGAATAGGGCACTTGCTCGAAATTGCCGTCCACAACGTCAATCATGTGTTCGAGCCCCTGCTTCCTGTTCTTCTTCCTGTGCAGGTTGTTTTCCGCTTCGCTCAGGTTCAGCCCCACGACCGAACAGCCGTAGGTTGTGGCCAGATAGCGGGCGGTTCCGCCCATCCCGGAGCCGAGATCGATCACAGTGGTTTCCTCGTCCAGATTGGTGCAATAATGGGCCATGTGCCCGATGGTCCGGCGGCTGGCTTCGTACACCGAATCCTCCGGCGCACGGTAGATGCCGAGATGGTGCTCTTCTCCGCCCCAAATGGTGTGATAAAAGGTGTGGGCGTCGTGGCTGTCGTAATAGTTCTTGGCCGTCTCGATGACCGGAGACTGTTGACTACTCATTCCTGTTCCTCCTTGTTGAGGTTCGGCTGGTTCTGCACCTCCCGCTGGCATCTTTCGCCGCATGACTGCCATGCTGTTTTTTTGCGGGACCGCCGGGCCGCTGCGTGCTCCACTGGAAGGAGCCGGCCCGCTTCCGGGAGTCGACCTGTTTTCAGGCCGACTCCCGGAGAAACCAGCGCTGAAGAATCTGTTCACCCTGAGTGAGAATATAAAAAGATTTCGCGTCATAGGGACCGTGGATAATCCGCTCCAAGTAGCTCGGATCCGCACGGATCTCGACAAGCTCCTTGTCGAAGAACTCGGCGTTCTCCCGCGATCGGGCGCGCAAGGCTTCCCTGTCGCCCACCCCGGTGTCGATAAAGGCGAATCGGGTGTAGTGCTTGAGTTCCTCCCGCGCTCCCCATTCCGCGGTTTCCCGGCCCAGCTTGGGAACGTATTCGTTCTCCATCATCCCCAGAGGGTCCTTATTGTGGGCAATCCATCCCTGGGTCAGATAATAGGTTCCGGGATTGTGATGGCTTATCCGATTGTACTCCTGGATG